>CAJMOJ010000064.1 GCA_905215035.1 uncultured bacterium | reverse complement strand
GGCACTGGCCTGCATCCCGAACCTGTGCATCCACTTCAACCGGGAGGCCAACACCTAGCTATAGAATCCAGGCGTTTAATATCAATGTTAAAGTAATTTACCCAGAGCTGAATAATAGAAGATTTAAACAGATCGATGAGATAGGTTGATCCGTTAGTAAGGTAAGCATAGATTTTGGTAAAACGTTTTGAGAGCGCATCTTGCCAAATTTCTTCAGCATCGGCCGCTTTTTGCATACGCTCTCGTATGAGTGGGTTGGCAAAGATTACATCAAAATTTTCTAACTGCGCCTTGTCGGCCTGATTAAAGATCAAAAGGATAAAGAATAAGGCATCATCTTGCAGGTCGTTTTTGAATGCCTGTTTGGCCATATCATCAATATTTTCGTAGTAATAATAAAACGTGTTGTGATTTACTTTTGCTCGTTTTGATATTCCTGAAACAGTGAGTGCATCATAGGGCATTTCGTGAAGACTATCCCAAAATGCTTGCTCTAATCGCTCTTTTGCACTCGGTCCTGGTTGATTTGCTTTTGGTCGGGCCATGGATTTGCCTTTCGGATTTTATTTCCTAAATCTAGAGACTTGGTATCTAATCCTCTATTTAATTAGATACCTATTCTAATTAAGATAACCCTAACACATAAATCAGGATAACGAATAAAAAAGAAGAAAAGGAAATATGTATGAAGCCTTCTTCTGATAGCAATCAATATGATCAGCTTGCTAAACAGATAAACACGACGATACCGGTGCGTGTACTGTTATTTTTGGCTATTGTGGCCTTAGTTATGTGTATGTCTTGTACACTTTTAGGCTGCAGCTATGATAACCAGAGCAACGATGTCGCTTCGACTGAACAAGAGACAACGCAAGAGACTATGAGTGACAATATGGCAGAGCATGAAGCCCATGGTTCTACGTTTGAAAAAGTCGAATCAGTCAACATCGCTACCAATTTCGCGGGAGAGCCATCCGCTATTGCAGTTAAAGAATGGATTAAAAATCCTGGTGAGCTTGATGTCATCACGGATGAAAGCTTGTTGCAGGTGATCACTCCTGATGAAGACATCGCCTTTACACAAGAAGGTGAGCATATTGAGTGGAATGCGCAAGGCAAAGATGTTACCTATTCAGGCCTCATCGATAAAGAGCTTCCCTTTGCAGTTGAGTATGCTTTTGAGCTTGATGGAAAAGCAATTAATCCCAATGACTTACTTAATGTGTCAGGAAATTTGAGCGTTACGATTACGTATAAAAATTTTACCCATGCTTCTCTTACCGTTGATGGGGAGACTCATGCTGTTCAGCAACCCTATATGATGGCGTCTCTGGTTGCATTTGACGCTACACATGCATCAGATGTTTCGGTTACTAACGGGACCGTGCTTGATCAGGAAGGAACCTATGTTGCACTTGGCATAGGTATGCCTGGTCTTTCTCAGAGTTTGGGACTTGAAGACCAAGTTACGTTACCGACCGAAGTTACTATTACAGCGCATGTTGAGGGATTTGACATGCCCTCTATCACCACCATGGTGACGGATAAAGCACTCAGTATGATTAGTGGTGATACCACTTCATCGCTTGAAGATACGATCAACGAAGCGTTTGGTAGTATGGATCAGCTCCAAACTGGCCTTGAGGGATTGAGTCAAGGAAATGCTGCAATTGCAGGAGCGCTTACCCAAATAAAAGAGGGTCAAGCAAAGCTCAGTGGCGCACTGCCTCAAATGTCGGGTGGCATGGAGACGCTAGCACAAGGAGCGCAAAAGGTTGATGAAACTCTAGGTAGTGCAACAAGTACGCTAACCCAATCGCAAGAATCTCTTACTCGCGCCTTGCAGGATGTGAAGAGTTTGCAGGCGCAGGCAGAATCATTAACGCCTGATCAGCAGCAAGCGCTCGCACAAATTGCTGCCGATCTACAAGGAGCTGCGCAGCAAAATGTTATAGGCACCAAGATGGTTCAAGGGGCTCAACAAGGAACAGCTGCTCTTGCTCAAGGACTTACGGGAGCTAAAGAGGGTATAGCGCAAGTCGAAACGGGTGCGGCAGGATTGACTGATGCTTTAGGTAAAACCCAAGAGGCGGCCACTAAATTAAGCGATGGGACAAAGACGCTTGCAGAAACTATCACCGCTGCATTCGATGAGATGCATAACACCATCAACGCTAAGATCCGTTTAGTACAAGCGCTTTCTGATTACGCTTCTGATCAGCCTGCTTTTGGTGGAAGTGCCACAAGCTTACCCTCATCAACAACGTTCACGATAACTGCTTCACGTTCATAGCTATCTGAGAATTTCACGCTGCTTGAATGTTAAAAGAAAGGTATCCTCCCTATGGATTTCTCAAAGTTAGGTAAAAAAATCTATGTTGCACCGCTTGTGATCATTGTGGTGCTTAGCTGCTTGTTCGCACTTATTTTTGTACCTATGTTGCAAGCTGAACCTAAACAGGTGCCTTTTGCAGTGGTGTCTCTTGATGAAGGGGGAACCACAATAGCGGGGTCATCTAATATCGGGGACACCATGGTGGAGACGCTTACTGAAGGCGATGGGCTTGGCGCGATTGGTGAAGAAGAAGGTTCGGTTGATGAGGATATGAGCAACACGATTGCTTGGACAGTACTCGATTCCGAAGAAGCTGTTCGTGACGCAATTGGCAATAATGAATACTATGGAGCTCTTATCATCCCAAAAGATTTTACCTCAGCCCAAATGGCAAGTATGGTGGGGCTTGGTAGTGCGCCTGAGTTAACACTGTTGCTCAATGTTGGCAAAAATCCTACCTTAGCCAACAGTATTCAAATGACTTTATCGCAAGCCATGCTTAAAGCAGGTGTTGCGCTTGATGTTGAAGAAGTCAATACGGCTGATATCGGTGGTGGCATGATGGCAAGCATGATTGCTGCACAGTTTATGGTGATGCCGCTGTTCTTGCTCTCATTCATTCCTTCGATTTTGGTGTCTTTGTTGTTGTGGCCGCGTGGTGCTCATGTTGACAGACAACAAAAGACCAAGCGTTTTGGTTTACAGCTTGCCTATATTCTCTCGCTTTCACTGCTCAACACACTCTGCGTTTTGTTTATTACCATTGTCTTGTCTGGTTTGACGTTACCTTTTGCAGATATGCTCTGGTTTATGTGGTTTGCGAGCGCATGCTTGATGCTCGCAATTGTTGGCCTCTGCAACATCGCATTGCCTGCTGGCGTATTGATTGCATTCCTTGTGTTTGGTTTTGGTATGAGCACGGTTATGCTCGCACCTGAGATGCTACCCGAATTTTGGGCTGATTGGATTTGTCCTTGGATTCCGCAATATCACATCGGCCAAGGTATTAGAAGCATTATTTATTTTAAGACTGCTCCTGACGTGGTAGATCTTACGCCTTTCATTGTCATGGCGCTCATTGGTCTAGTGTGTATGATTGTGGCATGGGTATTGCCATCAAGGACAAAAGACACAAAACGCTCTCAAGAAGTCCAAGCTGTCTAAAAGGTTTTCGTAAGCAAAGGATGCGTTTTGTTTTTTGATTGTGCCCATTTGATAGCTTGCATTTAGTTTTATGCTAGAATTCGATATGGTGTAACTTATGAATAAGGTTTCATAAGGTTATTTACTGTAATTCTTGAGGGCACGAAGGATATAACAGTGAATTTATCGCAATTATATTATTTCCGTAAGCTTGCTGAACTTGAGCACTATGGTAGAGCTGCTAAAGAGCTCTTTATTACCCAACCATCGCTTTCCAATTCCATCAGTAACCTTGAAAAGGAATTAGGCGTGTCGCTTTTTGAGCGTGTTGGGCGCGGCGTTCGTCTTACTAAGTATGGTTCAGAGTTCTACGATCATATTCGAGCAGCATTGCAAGAAGTAGACAAGGGTGTCGATGCGATGCGCGGGTATAGTGAGGGGCTTGATGGCTGTATTTCGATCGGTGCAGTTGTTTCAATCCAGGGTGCCTTCTTGCCCCAGCTTTTAAGTGAATTCAAAAAGACCAATGGCTCTTCTATTGATTTTGATATGTATCAAGACACAACGTATGGATGTCTTGCGGGATTGCAGTCAGGTCAATATGATGTGGCATTTTGTGGACGTATCGCTGAAGAGCGCGGTATTCGCTATATTCCTGTATTGACACAAAAGATTATGGTGGGAATGAATGCAAATCACCCGCTCGCCGTTCAAGATAGAGTTACGTTTGACCAGCTTAAAGAGTATTCCATCTTGACATATCGTTCTCCGTCATATGCTCGAACTATTTTTGAAGGGCTTTTGCGTCGTCATGCCATCAATCCTCGTGAATCGTTTGGGGATGAAATAAGTGCAGCCTCTCTTGCCACTACTGATGAGCATTCAGTTGTTTTGATTTTGGATACCTTAAGCAATTATGTAAATGATGACTTCATTACGCTGCCGATAGAAGGGTATGAGGAAGCATTTCACGTCGTGTATCTTGCGTATCGTGAAGATTCATTCCATTCGTTTTTGGTGGAATGTTTCATTGACTTTGTGCGTGAGCGTACGGCTCTTGACGAAGACGTTTTTGCTTATGAGGACGCCTTGTATATTGAAGAGTCGTAGGCGATCGAACGTTTTGCTTTAAGAAAGTGCGGCAATTTGATCAGTTGAGTCTTGAATCTTCTTTTCGATCCGTGCCTTTTCTTCTCCAGTCGCTGGAGTTGGTTGATAGTTGTTGCGTGAAGATGTTGAAGAGATAGAACATGCGATAAAGTCTACGTTGTCGTTCTTTTCTACCTCATCGTCAAGAATGGAAAACGTTTGCTGAAAAATCATGCAATCCTTATCGCTTGGATTTGAGTTGCCACCAAAGCAGAAATTACCGAGTGAATATACAATATAGCGGCCCTGATATTGTTCGTATCCTTGGATGACATGAGGATGGCTTCCTACTACCAAGTCAGCCCCAGCATCAATAGCGGCATGTCCAAGACGCACCTGATCAAGACTGGGAACATAGTCGCGCTCAATACCCCAATGAATGTATGTCAACACAAGTTGTGCACCCGCTTCACGTGCTTGAGCGATTTGTTGAGTGATTTGATTAGTGGCATTTTCGTAGCTTGAGAGGGCATTCGCGCCAATAAGAGCTACTTTAACACCTTTAACATCAAGATAAGCAATATGGTCGTATCCGAAAGTTTGCACGCCTGCCGCATCGAGTGTCTCAATGGTGTCGGTAAGGCTCTGTTCGCCGTAGTCTTGTGAATGATTGTTGGCCACACTTGCTGCTTCAACGCTCGAAGAGGTTAATACATTTGCATAGTGAGCAGGTCCTTTGAAAGCAAAAGTTTTATCTGCGCGTGTTGTTGAGGTTGTAAGCGTGCCCTCCATATTGACGATAGTTAAGTCATCAGCGCCAAAAATATCAGCAACATTTTGTAAGAAATAGGCGGGGTTATCCACCTGGTCATACATAGCATTGAAACTTGTTGCAGGATTGAATGCTTCATCAGTTCCTAACGTGCAGTCGCCTGCAAAAGTAACAGTGAGTGTGGTCGGTTCAGATGTTTGGGTTGCAAGGGATCCGAATTCTGCATTCGATGAAGTGCTGCTTGTGTCGTGATCATTATTTGAGCAATGCGATAAGCCAATCATTACGATAATAATCAACACAATGATACAGGCGGCAATAAGCAGGATGGATTTATTTCTACGAATACTAGAAATACCTAATGAGTCAAAAATAGTGTGGCGTTTTCCTTGTGAGGAATAACCGGATCGACGCTGAGCCTGGTTTTCGGCAGCGTGAGAAGAAGTGTGTGAACGCGAAGAGTGAATTCGACCTTTTTCGTCCATGGTTTCAAGGGAAACAGGAATGCCATGGGTTGTGGAGGGGTGTTCCTGAGTTATACGTTTATTGACGCGATCGGTCGAATGCTGCTTGGTGTTATGACGTCCAAGAGAGCTTTTAGCGCCAATGCTTGTAACCGAGCGCTGCGCGGTGCGTTTAGTAGGGCGTTTGTTGGTGTCGTTTTTCATGCGAATAGGTTTCCCTAGCCGTGTTAGGTGTGTCCTGTTGTATTACGCAAATATGATGGAGGACACACAATGATGACAATATTTTTGCGAAATGCCAAAAGATGCCTCTATACTTAAACCATCTTTTGCAGAAACCATAGTAGCGTATTTGGATTGAAATTAAGTCACGAACAGGCTAAATGCTTTTATGAATCGCACCAATACAAGAACATACTGGAGACATATAAAGCGACGTGCGCGTTTCTGCCTCCTATGCTTATGTGCGTTGGTGCTTGTTGTATCGAGCGTAAGCTTGATAGGGTGTGATACTCAAGAAAAAAAACGCATTACCGTTTCTGTTTGGGATCCGTCGCTGTTGGACTCTGAATTCACAAGAACGGTCGAGTCTCTTAATCCCGATTACGAAATTATGTGGTTGCGTGGATCGGACTCCAATGAGTTATATCAATTTCAGGCAAACCATGGATCAATGCCCGATGTTGTTTTAGTACAACACGTTGATGAGCGTGCTCATGTTATGCAGGACAGCCTCTACGATTTGAAAGATTCTAAGATGGCCTCTGAACAACAAGAAAGTTTAGAAAAAACTATCTTGCTTGATCAAATTTCTGGCAATGGTGAGCATGTTGTATGGATTCCTGCTTCCGATACGTTTGTGGGAGTTGTAATCAATCAGTATCTTTTTGACCTCAATAATATCGCTGTTCCTACCAATAAAGAGGAGTTCATCAAAGCATGTGCCGAGTTCCGAGCAAAAGGAATTAAAGCGCTTGTGGCTGATTATGCTGATGAGGAAACTTTTTTTAAAGTTGCACAGTCAGTGTTTAGTGATTTTTTGCAAACGAAAGAAGGGATAGATTGGCGCAAGGCGTATCAGGAGGGTACGACAACAACGCTTGACGCAAACGCATGGCTTTCTTTTTTTGAGCAAGATAAAGCTGCGTATGTGGCTAATATTGTTTCAGTTGATGATTTGGAGATGACGGGAGATCAGGCAAAGCAAGAATTCTTGCAGGGTAATGCAGCTATGATGTTCGTAACTGGTGAAGATTTGGATGTCTATGGAAGCGATCACAATATGACCATACGGGCACTCCCTAATTTCTCGAGTACATCAACGTGGCTGTCCGCTCAACCTGCCTTTTATGGAGGGGTTTCTAATGTGGAAACAGAGGGCGTAAAAGTTGAGGATAGCGAAGCCGCTCATCAAGGTGCACTCGATGTTCTTGCAGCCATTATGAGCAACGACGCTCAAAAAGCATATTTTGATACGTATGGATTGGGGGAGGCATACGCGTTTATTGCTGATGCTGATAATGAAGAGAGTATTTTTGAATACACGAGCTCACTTTCAGATACGTATAAACAAGAAGAGAATCAGGACGGCACTGATGCAAGCCAGATAGAGCAACATGTTCAAGATGGACAGATTGAGGCTTTCACATTAATTATTTCTGACCCTCATCTTGCGGATTGTATTGGAGGTGTTTTGCATGAGCAGATTAGGGGAACAGCTGAAATCGCAGGAATTTCTTCTGACCAGCAAGCAGATCCATCGCCAAATCAGCAAGCAAAAAATACCTCATCAACATCCATAAGAAACTCTTCAGAGGCTGTGACGTTTGATACCTCAGGAGCTCAATCGGGAGCTCAGGTTGTTCAGCAAGAAGAAGCTACGTATGATGCATGGACTGCATTTCTCTCAAGTGATCAGGCAAAAGAGGAAACCGAATGGCTCGACTTGGCTGCGCGAGAATTACGTGATGTATTAGAAGAAGATTCTCTCCCTATTACTACTTTTGCGGAGGGGATGAGTAATATTTGGAATGCTGAGCGAGGAAATCTTGCGGGTAGTTCGGTTGGGCGAAGTGTTAATGAGGCTCTCGGGAGCGATTTTGTTGTTATGTCACCCTATAGTATACGGACTCCTCTTTACCCAGGAGATATGACGGCTACTATGGTGCGTTTTCCTGTTGCAGAAGATCCTGTCTATATACTCACTATAACAGGCGCTGATTTAAGAGCACTGCTTGAAGAAATGCTAGCAGAACACACGGGGTACCGAATGCCTATTCTGGCAGGACTTAAAATGACGATATCGCAAGACAAAAATGGCGTTACTCATTTAGAAAAACTTGAGCGCACGGCGGTTCCACAAGAAGAAAATCGAACGACGCCTGCGGGTCAAAGTGGGCATGAAGAAACGCAAACGATCCCCCTTAATGATGGCGATAGCTATACGGTAGTCTTTGCGGGACCTGAATTGTCCTATGTAACTCAAAAGGCACAAGAGCTACAAGGAGTCAAACAGGGAAGAACCTTACAAGATATATGGAGTGACTTTTTTCAAGCAGAAGGAGACGTGACGGTAGGCTTATTGCCATCCGTTGACTATCTTGATGTTAGGTAGGAATGAGGGGTTCCTCATTACGTATGTTTATTGAGGTCTCAGCGTGAAACTTGTGGGTATAAGGGCATAGAGGCGCAGAAAGAAGCAAACTGTGATTATTTATAAAACACCTAAGCAAATTAGAGAAATGAAAAAAGCTGGAGAACTGAGTGCGTATGTTTTGCGTGAAGTAGGAGCAGCTGTTAGACCAGGGGTATCAACATGGGAACTTGACCGCTTGGCTGAAACAACCATTCGATCTAACGGTGGAGTGCCTGCCTTTAAGGGGTATGGAGGTTTTCCTGGATCGATCTGTGCATCAATCAATGATGAAATCGTTCATGGGATTCCTTCTAAGGAACGCATTTTAGAAGAAGGAGACATTATCTCTATTGATACAGGAGCTATTGTAGGTGGCTGGGTTGGAGATAACGCTTGGACTTTTGCGGTAGGAGAGATCTCACCTAAAAAACAACATTTGCTTGAGGTGACAGAAGCATCTATGTGGGCTGGTATTGAAGCGGCTCTCGTAGGAAATCATTTGGGCGATGTGGGTTATGCTATTCAACACACCGCTGAGGCGGCTGGATATAGCGTCGTGCGTGATTACGTTGGACATGGTGTTGGTCGTAATATGCACGAAGAGCCCGATGTCCCAAATTACGGTAAACGCCATAGAGGCCTTGAATTAACTCCTGGACTTGTTATCGCAATTGAGCCTATGGTTAATATGGGAACAAAGCGTACTAAATGCATGAGTGATGGCTGGTTAGTGTGTACGCACGACCATAAACCTTCGGCGCATTTTGAGAAGACGATAGCAATTACCGAAGATGGGCCTGTTCTTCTTACCGTAGAGCCTGATCATGTGCGCCCTGTCAATGACTAGACACTCATGATTAGAACAAAGGCGATTAGAACAAACCTTTTGTAACGTTCTTTTTTCTGGTTTTCTAATTTTGCTTGCGTGCAAGCTTGCCCAAAAACTTTTTGCTAAGAGAACTCAAAACACTAAATTCGGGGACGCGGAAGATCTTGCAAAGCCCAAACGCAATGACAAGACCAGCAAGACCGCAAACAATGATGGTTCCTAAAGCGTAGAGGATTGCAAAGGTCCCCGTTGTGGGTAATGCAGCTTGGATGGCGCCGACCATGAAATAGACAACAACACCTGCTGCAAGAGAAGCAATTCCGCATCGAATAAAAACACTCGCGATGCCAGGAATGCCAAATGATCCTACTTTTGACCTGACAATCAAAAGACAAATAACAAACATGACACCATAAAAAGCTAAGTCGGTAAGAGGAATGCCGACAAGACCTATAGTAGGATGCGTACAGAGGTACCAATAGAAAAAGACCTGAGGAATACGTAAAGCAAAGTCAATAAGTGCAAATTGCAAGAATTTACGCATGGCTGCAAAGACACGATACATATACATATATCCTGCATAGAACGGTAGACTGAGCGTCCATACAGCAAGAATGTTGCCGACAAACTGGGCGTCATCAGAGGAGAAAGCACCTGCCTGAAAGAGTTGCATGAGAGGGATAGCAAGTGTTCCAACCATGCAGGCAAGGGGAATGATTAAGAAAAACGTCGAACGCAAACCCTTTGCAATATAGCCGCGAAACCCATCCCAATCATCTTTGGCAGCACAGTCAGAAAGCTCGGTTAAGAGTGCTGTTGAGAGTGATACCGCGATAACACCATAAGGTAATTGATACCACGTCCAGGCGTAATTTAGCGTTGATGGACCATTGGCGACTGCATCAAGGGAAAAGGCGTTACGACAGCTAAAGGTGATCATAGTACCCGCAATGTATAAAAACATAGGCCCCGCTACCTTGAGGGCCTCTTTAATCATGGGGTCTTTAAGATTGATGTGAGGGTAGTACTTAAAGCCCTGTTTGATGAGTGTGGGAATTTGGATACCAAATTGGCAAAGCACACCCAAGCTAGTGCCAATAGCAA
>CAJMOJ010000063.1 GCA_905215035.1 uncultured bacterium | reverse complement strand
AAGAATAAATACATTTCAATACATTCTCATTTAATTGAATTCACATATATTCTTCATACTTATTAACACTTTCTTTTTTTTTAACATTGCTATTATCTGAAACAAAACAAAAGTCTCTACGCCAACTAATAAATTTATAAAAATAGTTAGCCCACAAATTTGCAACGCTCAAACAATTGGTAATAATTAACACCTGCAGAGAACCTGTTTTTTTCGTATTCATCCTACGAATCAGATCATATGCTGCAAGCGTCTTATCAAAACACGATTTTGTGTTCCAAAGAAATTCTTTTCCACCATGCTCGAAACAAGACACTGTATCCGTTACAGCAACATCTTGCTCTTGGCGAAGCGTATAGTCTGATTTTTCGTCAGGGTCACAAATATACCGAGCATAATCACGAGATATAAACTCATCAAAATACTCAAGCGCCAAGGATGAAGCTATATGAAACCATTCACCATCCCGCTCTACGCCTTTCTTTCTAGTAATAAAGTTATAAAAATCATCACCTTTAAAATAGTCTCCGGTACCATCTTGGTATTGAGTGTTTCTTTTCCAATCAAGTACCAATTCACCATCTGCTGTATGAGTTTGTTCTTTAATACACTCTTCTATCGTTTGAGTCTCTGTGTATCCAATTTTTGACCACCCGTTACGGTGTTTTATTTCAGGTGCACTACAAGAGTAGATCATTGGAAAAATCTGCTTCATTGGTTTGATTAATGAAGAAGCCATGATTAGTTCGTCCTCTTTACGAGATGCGCTATTTGTGTTTCATGACGCATGCTATCGCCATTGCTATCATACTTAAATCTTCTAGAATCGAACAAGGTCACGGCGTGCACCTATATATAATGCTCTAATGATTTCGAGATCTTCTTTATTACTCAAACAAGGAACAATTTCATGAAGTTCAGCTTTGCATCCAAAGTATTTTTCAATATCTTCTAGCCTAAAACAAAAAGCTTTTTCATAAACATCTGGTTCATGTTCAGGTTTAACTCGCACGTTTATATGTGACCAAGAAGGCATATCTCCTAATCCGCGCATCGCAAATATCCACTCATTTCTAGCAGAATCACCATCATTGAAGTCCACGAATATAAAATCGTTTCCGAGCATTCTGTACACTTCTGCCGCAAACTTGAGCTCATAGAAATCTTGCTTCTTGTCGAAACGCAAGATTCCTTTGTAGTATCTATCCCTATAAACACCCATCACAACCATCCTCTCAGTTAGCCATTTACATGCACACGTAGTCATGCTTACATGCTTACTAGAGAGCATAGTTGGTTAATATTTTGTTTTAGGTCTATTTATGGGACTTTGATTGAAGACTCTTAATAAATGAGTTTGGCAAGCACTAGCGTAAGAGCCCATCGCTATCTGCAACTCGCGATGAAAGATCGTAGATACCCGGAGCAATAGCAGGATCATGGGCACAAAATACACCTGCGCAGTTTTTATCAGCAAGCATCGTGCGTACCCATTCAAGCCCAATCATAAGATTCTCTTTGTCATAAACGACACCCGGCATTTTAAGCTCTGTCCAAGATTTTTGGTTGTAACCTGTATCCCCCACAAGAGCAACATAGCGCTCATTCTCTCGCCCAATGTAGACAACAGAGCCTTTTGAGTGACCGGGAACAGCATAGGCCATCACTGAGCCATCGCCAAAAAGATCTGCTGACAAGCCAAAAGGAGCATTGATGTCTTCTTTGAAGTCGATGGTGTCAAACTCAACACCATCCCAAAGATGGGTATTGTAACGCATTTTATCCTCTGCAGCATAGGCTAACTCATCGGCTGAAACGAGAACATGCTTGCGTCCAGCTATCGCATCAAGACCACCCGCATGATCGCAATCCAAATGCGTCATCGCAACGGCATCCACTTCTTCAAGATCAATACCATAGTTGACCAACTGCGACACGACTGCCTCGTCCTCGGCAAGCACAGGCTCACTAGCAAACCAAAGACCAAAGCCTAAATGCTTTAAAGCGTGCTTCGCATCTTGTGCGCTCCACCCTGTATCGATCAAAACCGTGTGCCCTGAAACTTGCAAGAGAAAACATTTCACAGGAACCTCAATACGATTTTTGCGACGCTGGAAAAGCATAGTATAAGCAATAGGATTGCGTCGTGCCTTAGCGTTGGGAACCGCCGGCGAAACCAGTGTTGATCCTGTTTGAATTGCTAGTACCCGTCCCATGAAAAACACTCCTTTTGCTTTTCTTTTTTTGGTTTCCTTTTTGCCTTTACAACTACCTTGCCTCCATTTTAAACACCATGCATAACATGCCGGTGAACACAACTTTACGGTTCAGTTGAAGTACATACTTCATACCGTTTTTACCACCCCAAGAAAGCTACTATGACAATCAGAACAACCTGATCAAGTACAGCCTGATCATCTTAGGAGCTAGAATTTTAAGAACAAGGAGGCCTATCATGTCTGCCAATAAAGAGCTTGAGATGAAAATCATCGCTATGCAAAAACGCATTTTTGAACAAATGAAGCCACTGGAAGCAGAGGGTAAAGTAACGAGCGATTTGAGCAAAGCAAAAGACAAGGTCATCAAGTGGCAAGAAACTATTGAAGGCGAATTTGGCGATGATAAATCCTATCGTGAATGGCCACCCAAGCAGTTTGCTCATGAATTAAAAAAGCACATCAACATCTTTGGCAACCATGAGGGAACTCAGCTCGTACAAGAATACGAAGAGCTTGTTGGTAAGCTTGACTACGATGCAGATAGAGAGCATGTGTAAGTATAAGTAAGTACACACAAAAACGCGTAAGCATGTGCAATATATAATTGTGCATAAGTTCATAAGCTCTTAGGATCATAGGTCCAGAAACCCAGAAGCACATGAAGCGCATTAAACAATATCCTATAGACAAAAAAGAGTGTTCCTCATAATGAACACTCTTTTTTGCATAGACTTACGGAAACGCAGTCATAAAAGCAGTGCCTACCACAATCAGAACAAGACCAAGACTCGAGCGAGGAGTTATCGCCTCATGCAAAAACAGCCACGCAAACACAATTGAAACCAAGCAAACACCAGCACAACTGTCGTTCTAATACCGGTAGCAATATCAGGATCAGTATCGCGCACACCACATTTTGCAAGAATTGCAGTAATGTCAGCAAAGAGCGCGGCTAATAAAGCAGCCCAAATCCAATTCATCATTTTCCTAATAAGTGTTTCTACGTGTGTGAGCGTTTACTAAACTCTCTATTCACAATAAAATACAGCTTATAGATACCTTACAGCACAAGGACGGTTTGCGTTGACCCAAACAGCAAAACGAGACAATCAAGAAAAACGGACTTCAGTCCGGCTTATTCTTGTTGGCGTGCTAATTTTTGCACTCATGGGTGTCGCAATCTGGGGTATCGCAAAAAAGACTTATGATGACATGTCCGAAGCTGCCATCTCAAACCTCAATGAGAATCTCAATCTTATGAAAAGCACCATTGAGGTTATCTTTCAAAGTGAAGCCGACTTTCAACGCGTAACTGCACAAGAACTCGCAGAAGCCGATGACCCCATCGCAACCATAATCCATATTCCAAACGGAGAGGCCGCCTCTCTCATTTCATATGTTCCAAGCGACGCCACCGAAGGAATCTCTAACAACGGCACACCCTTCAACCCTGCGCATCTTGATTTTACCGATGATGGAGACATTTCAGGGCTTTCCCTTTCTCAATCATACGTCAACGCGATGGGTACGTGGGCCTATACCATGGCATGCCCCGTTGAACGCTCAGGACAAACAATGGGCACGCTTTATATGGAGTACACGTTTGACACCGTTGATGAAGCACTCCCCCGTAGTTTCTATGGCAACCAGGCAGTACTCTATTTGATGGATGTCACTAATGAACGATTTGTGTTAAAGCCTGAAGGTATGGGTGAACGTGACGCAGGGCATATAAACCTTGAAGATTTTTATCGTGCAAACGCAATCACTGATTCAGACATTCTCAAAATCGTAACCGATGGCATTGACGAGCGCCGCAATGTCATGTTTGCCCACCAAGTGCAAGGACAAGATTCCCTTTGTTTCTTATGGTCAATCAATAACGGCACAATCTATCTGGTTGGATACGTTCCTATGAATGCTATCCAGCAAGAAGCGCAAGCGGTCAACATGGCAGTAATGCTTGTCGTATGCATAACAGCATTAGCATTTTGCCTCTGTGTGGCGCTGTTTGCCTTTAATCGTCGCAAGCAAACGCTTGCACAACAAGCACGAGAAGCAGAACGCGCTCAACACGCAGCACAGCTTGCCCAAGCGCTTCAGGCAGCGCAACTCGCCAATGAATCAAAATCCGTATTTCTTGCTAATATGTCGCACGATATTCGCACGCCTATGAATGCCGTACTTGGCTTTGCCAACATCATTGGACGCGAGGCAGACGATGCCAACAAAGTACGCGATTATGCTGGAAAGATTACCTCATCAGGTAAGCATCTTCTTGATCTCATTAACGACGTACTCGACATCTCAAAGATTGAAAGCGGAAAAGCATCCCTAAAGTTTGAGGAATTCGATTTAGGTGATCTACTCTCTGCAGTCGAATCTATCATATCCCCCATGGCGGCCAACAAACATCAAACGTTCTATACCGAGATCTCTTCTATTCATCACGAGCGCGTAATTGGCGATGAGACTCACCTTAATCAGATCCTTATAAACTTATTGTCTAACGCCATCAAATACACTCCTGAAAATGGCACCATTTGGCTGCGCTTTATCGGGCTGCCTCAACGAAGTGAACATCGTGAGCGCATCCGTATTGAAGTTGAAGACACAGGATACGGCATGACCCCTGAATTCTTGGAAACCATCTTTGATGCGTTTACCCGCGCTGAGAATTCCACCACCAATAAGATTCAAGGCACTGGTCTTGGTATGTCTATCACGAAAAGTTTAGTCGACTTAATGGGCGGAACCATCAGTGTTGAAAGCGAAGAAGGCAAGGGATCTCTTTTTAGTGTTGATCTTGAATTGCGCATCCCTGAAGAGCAAGCTTTAAGCTTCTTCTGGGAACGCGCCGGTATCAAACGCATGCTTGTTGTAGATTCTTCCACTAACGCCATGCAAGCAACTCAAGATATACAAGATATGATGGAGGGCACGGGCGTTGTAGTCGACATTGTTAGCGATATTGCTTCATCGTCTGATAAGTTGCCTAATATGTCGTCCGATAAGGCCAGCTATGATCTTATTCTTTATAGCTGTGATGTTGTCGATAAAGCGACTGTATCTCAAGCAGAAAAACTACGCGCCTCTCTCCACTCGGATACCCCAACAGATACATCCGCTTCAGCGGGTACGCCCACCCCAACAGATGCATCCGCTCCGGTGGACATGTCTGTCTCAGCAAGCACAGACACCCCAGCAAACACTTCAAACGCTGTGCTGCTCTTTATGCAAAAACAGGGATCACATTATTCCAGCGACGATTCCAACCAAGACCAACGTCAAATTGAACAGCCAACACTTCCTCCTCGAAGTGATATTCTCACCCAGCCTTTCTTCCCTTCAATGTTGAAAGCAAAAATCACTACCCTTCTTAATCTTGATGCAAACAGTACCTCACAACTCGACCATGTTTTAGAAGGCAAACATTTTTTGGCAGCTGAAGACAATTTCCTTAACGCAAGCATCCTCACTGACCTTCTCGAACTCGAGGGAGCAACGGTTGAGATTGTTGAAAATGGTCAGCTTGTCGTTGAGCGTTTTGATCAGTGTGAACCCGGTGAGTTCGACGCCATTCTCATGGACGTGCAAATGCCTGTCATGAACGGACATGAAGCAGCACGCGCAATCCGATCACTCCAAAGAGAAGACGCTCAAACTATCCCTATCTTTGCTATGACCGCAGACGCTTTTACGGAAGATGAACAAGCTGCCCTTGCTGCAGGCATGAATGCTCATTTAGCCAAACCGCTTGAAATGGATGATTTGAAAAAAGCAGTCGATCAGTTTATTGAATAAGAAATTCAAACAAGAAAGGACGTTCTCTATGACCAAAACGCCCGACAATCTACCCACTACAACATCCGCTACCCTAGCTGCCAAATCCATTACTAAACCCCAAAACAAGCCACTGTTGATGGTACTTGCAGCGGGTATTTTTGCAGCAATACTTGCTCTCACCATGTTTTCACTTACGGCATGTGATGACTCGAGCAAATCTAAAGACTTAGCGGTTCAAGATAATGCATCAGGATCAACGGTAAACTTCTTTAGCCCTATGGAAAAAGCCAGTGCAGATGCCAAAAATACAGCGCGCACCGCGTCTGATATGACCATCGCTATGGCCGAAGAGGATACTGGTATCACTGTTGCGTACCATACCTACACCGCTGAAACCTACCAGGACAAAACATATGACGAAGTCTGTATTGAGCGCGTACGCAGCGGTAAAGACGATATGTTTTTGCTCAACACTGATGTCATTGTTCAAATGGGCAACGAGGGTCTTTTGACTGATCTCTCTGATCTCCCCTGCGCTCAGAATCTGCGTGAGGTAGTGCGTGCCGCCAATACCATAGATGGCAAACTCGTTGCAATCCCCCAAGAAGTAGTAGCGTACGGTCTTTTTATCAACAAGGATATTTTCAAAGACTGCAACTTAGAACTCCCTAACACGCCTGAAGAATTCTTAGAGTGCTGTCGCGTGCTAAAAGAGCACGGTTACGATACTCCTATTGGAGCAAATCGTTGGTGGTTAGAAACCTTTGTTTTTGCCCAAGCATATGCAGATATGTATAACGGTGGCGATATTGAAGCAGAAATTGCAGCATTAAATGCAGGCGACGCTCGCTACAGTGACTATATGCGTCCTGGCTTTGAATTTTTGCAACAGCTTATTGATGCAGGATATATTGATGCTGAAAACGCTCTTACCAGCGAGGCCTTTGAAGGAGTAGGAGAAGGCTCAGATTTTATGGAGGGCAAGACACCTATCGTCATGGCCTATTGGGGAGCAGCGAATACCGATACAGCCTATGGTAATCCTTCCTTCAACATGGAAGTAATTGGTTTTCCGAGTGACAAAGGCCAAATGCCTGTACTCTCTATGACGGGATATGCTGTATCAACTAAAGCTGAACATCTTGACGAAGCACGCGATGTTATGAATGTCATGCTTTCAGAAGACGCACTACAACTCTACGCTGAAACCAACCAAGTTATTTCACCTTCTAAAAATGTAAGCGTAGCATGCGTTGACGCACTCAAACCGCTAAGCAATAAAGTCGAAGGTGAAAACACCTATGTTCTTGCATCAAATGCCAGCATGAATGTGGAGCAATGGGGTAATGTCTGCTTGATCGTCCGTGACCTTTTAGGTGGCGCAAGTGTTGATGAGTGCATGGCTAAGCTTGATGCGCTCCAAGACGCGTAAGGAAAGGAACTAGTATGGAAAGTCGTGCAATTCATCGCTGCTTACACGTTCTTGATCTTGATGCCTCGCTCGCCTTTTATAAGCAAGCGCTTGGCATGACCGAAATCCGCCGCATGGGACCTGACGATGGCTCTTGGCTCAACGTCTTCATTGGCAATGAAAGTTGTGGATTCCAGCTCGAGCTTACCTGGAACCGCGGACGCATCGAACCCTACAACAATGGCGGTCGCGACTCGCACCTTGCTTTCACCGTACCTGATCTTGAAGCGGCTCATGCAATTCATGAACAGATGGGCTGCATATGTCATGAGAATAAGGCGATGGGGCTCTACTTTATTGAAGACCCCGATGGGTGCTGGATAGAAATATTGCCGCGCAAAGAAGAGTTTGCACCACAACTAGGAGTTGATGTGCTTGCAGCCCTCACCGATAGACAAAGTGTACGGCACTACTCAGGAGAGACGATTCCACAAGAGCTCCTCGATCGCATTGTACGCGCTGGATTGCTCTCTCTATCAGGGCGCAAACGCAGACCGTGGGAGCTTATTGTTGTACGCGACCACAACACCCTAACCAAGCTGGCAGAATGTCGTGACGCCGGTGCGGCAATGCTTACAGAGGCAAACGCTGCTATTGTCGTACTAGGTAACCCGGATGTTGCGGATACGTGGATCGAAGATTGCTCTATTGTCATGGCAAATATGCATCTCGAAGCATCGGCCTCAGGCGTGGCAAGTTGTTGGATCCAAGGACGCATGCGCACAGCAAGTGACGGCAGATCAACCCAAGATTTTGTTGCTGATTTATTAGGCATTCCTGAACCTTGGAAGCTTGAAGCTATGCTCTCACTTGGTATGCCCATGACGTCGTTTGAGCCCCGTGCGTTTGACGATGAGCTTTTATCCAAAGTACACCAGGAGAGTTTCTAGTCAAATTTTGCTGTCAATTCTGCCACCGCTTATAAACGGACTCAAAAAAAAGTTCTGGATACGTTCTGGACAATGCGTTCAAAAGGCCTCTTCAGCAAGACTCTTTAACAAGGCTTCTTCAACAAAAAATTGCAATTCTAAAAAAATACCTTACGTAAGGTATTGCTCGTAACGTTGCGTCATGTTGTCAAATGAACCCCAGAAAGGAGGTGTAACTATGGCCCATTACACAACAAATACAGGTACAAATACAGGTATAAAGGCGCACGCATACGAGTCACAATCAACGCAATCAACGCAACCAGCAGATAACCGTACATCCGAACTCACGTATACAACAGGAGAGCTCGCTAAGCAATGCGGTGTTACCGTGCGCACCGTTCAGTTCTACGACACCAAAGGCCTCTTGAAGCCAAGTGCTTTGACCGATGGCGGTCGGCGTCTCTACTCGAAAGACGATCTACAACGCTTGCGTATCATTTGCTTTCTTAAAGACCTCGGATTTTCTCTTGCTAACATAGCCGATCTCCTCAATGACGAAAATCCTCAAAGCATGCTTTGCTTTCTCGTTCACGAACAAGAGCAAGCACTTACTGAGCAAATCGAAGCAGACCAAGCACGACTCGAACGACTCCATGAACTCAAAAACGGTCTCGAATACCTCTCAGTACTCAACCCTACTTCCTTCGGGGTCATAGCCACCATTATGGAAAGCCGCAAAAAGTTTAAAACCATGCTTATTTGGATGCTTGTCATTGGCATCCTCATGGATATCGCCTGGATCGGCGGGCTGGTCTATGGAATACTATCAAGCATTTGGTGGCCCTTTGCGATAGGCCTTATCTTTACTATTGCAGCCGGCATAGGTATCACTTGGTACTACTATTCTCATACCGCCTATATATGTCCAGAGGACAAAACAATATTTCGACCACCTTTTAAGAAGGTATTCTTTGCTGCGCATACACCCCGCCATGGAGAAATGAGAAAACTCACCTGTCCCACATGTGGGTACAAAGGATATTGTCTCGGCGTATATGCGCCAAACACAAAGCCTCATCGTGTAGGTAAAGCACTTGTTTGGCCCAATGACAATACAGTCAACTCAGATACAGCCCCATCGCATACGAGCCACGATACTCAACGAATTGGTTGTCGCTGAGCAACACTCATATGAATACTTACATAGCGGCTCATTCCTCTTACTAAATCTCGCTAGAATCAAAGTGCAGAAAAAAGGAGGTTGTTATGAACAGTAAGGCAAAAAGCTCAAACATAACAACCTCCACCGCTACAGCTAACACATCCACGCTTAATGAGACTACTTCGAACATGATTGTGTTCGATAAACACGGCTGTTCAACACTTCTAAAAAAATACCCCCAGTTAAAATCCTCCATTGTACGCACGGTTACCACTCAACTTGAGAATGGCTTATTTAAGTCAAAGTTCGCAACAGCGCTTCGATGGCATGGACTCCCTATTCGAGAATGCCGCGTTAATACAAACGAGCCGGGTGCAGTTCGTGTTGCTTTTGTTATAGATGGCGATACTACCACTGTTATCTACCTTTCACACACGCTGCAAAAACGAGCATTCACCACTGAACTTGATCGCTTTCTAGGGAAGAAGTCATCATGAAACTTATGCCAATCAAACAAGCACAAGCAAAACTCTTTAACGCTATGTCTGATAAAACGCTCAAAGCTATTACGCTCTATACATTCAAAAAGGATCGTTCAATTTCACTGCAGCGAACAGAAGCAAGCAGTAGTGACACAGATAAGGAAAATGAAACAACAGACAAGGCTACTAGAAAGGCTAATGACAACCATTCTAGCGAAAACACCTGGATACTCACCGAGCAGGGATTCGAATCAGATCGTTTAATACTCACAGCCGGATCAAAAGACAAACGCCTCATTAAAGAAGCTTTCAAGCGTGAATTTCCCCGCAGCACCCGAGCCTACGTAGCTGAAGAGCGCTAATGCCAAAACAGTTTTATATTCGCATAAATGATTATTTAGCTGAATTAGTAAGTCTTGAATTTGAGACGCAGTTCACCG
>CAJMOJ010000062.1 GCA_905215035.1 uncultured bacterium | reverse complement strand
TCTTGCATTCCAGATGGGTGTGTCTGTGTTAAGACGGGCTGCGGAAATGGGCGCCGCGGTAGCAGTGCGCGTGACATTGAATTATCGCACTTTATTTGCAGCGTCTATGCCTGGTACAAAACCTGAGAGTGATAATTGGCTTCGTCGTAAAGAAAACTTGGTGTACGCAAGCAATGGCAGTTCCTATTATTGGGAGTGCTGGTGCGAACAAGGATTACATCCATTTGAATGGCGTGGTTTTGACTATAAAGATTATGCACCAGCCGGTGGATCGTTTCCTATTCGTGTTGCGGGCGTCGGCGTAGTTGGTGCTATTACTGTTACGGGTATGAAGAGTCATGAGGATCATGCACTTGCATTTGAGGCAGTAGAGAAAGCGTTCAAGGGTGAACTAGGCGTAGATATTGAGGGGCTGTTCTAATATGTCAGATGTCTATGCAACGGATGATTCGTGGATGGATGGCGTTGATTTTAGTGATGTCGAGCAGCGTATTGCGGCAATTGATAAGCAATGCGTCAACACCTTTAACGGCATGTTAGGTATACGTTTTCCCTATCTCAGTACCGATAAAGTTGTTGCTGAGCTTGATATTTCTCCTCGGTTATATCAACCTTTTGGTTTTCTCCATGGTGGTGTGACCCTTGCGCTTATTGAGTCTGCGGCAAGCCGTGCGGCGGATATGCGCACCGACTTTAGCAAAGAACGTCCGTTTGGTGTGCACATTGAAGTTGATCACAAAAAGCCGGGCAAACAAGGTGTGTTACGTGCTACGGCAGTATTTGATCATCAAGAGAAAAATAAGCAGATTTGGAATGTTGAAGTGCGTGATGAGGATGATGATATTGTTTCCGATGGGATCTTTATCACCAAGATTGTCTCGCTTGAGCGTCTAGCGGAAAAAGAGCGTGAACGCGAACATGAACGTGAGCGCGCCCAAGCTCAGAATTAGCTTTGCTGTGTCTGTAGCGAATCGGTAGTGAAATTTGGTAGCTATGCAGCATATTAAAAAAGGCGAGCATTACGCTCGCCTTTTGTGTTTCAGCAGGACGATGGATTTCCGGGACAATGGATTTCATAGTTGCTTTTAGAGCATTGCTCCACGGTCAACAACAATTTCACGGCCATTGAATTTGGTTGCTGCGTCAGATTCAGCAAGCCACAAAACCATCTCAGTAATGTCTTCAGGGTTCAAGAATTTCAAGCCGCCAGGATTTTTCTCGTCTTCAAACATTTCTTGCCATGTTGAGAAATTTTTGCCCATGGTGGTATTAACAAAGTTGACATAGGTGTCGGTCTCGCACATAGGAGTACGAACTTTGGTGGGACAAACTACATTACAGTAGATAGGCAAACCCTCGCTTTGCAACTCAAGTGCAAGGGTCTTAGTAAGGCCAATAATGCCAAACTTGGTCATGCAGTAAGTTGCCAATTGAGCAGTACCTTTTAAGCCTGAAACAGAAGAAATATTGATGATGCGACCATAGCCCTGTTTGCGCATATAGATTGCAGCATATTTATCAGTACGCCAGGTTCCTTCAAGGTTAACAGAAAGCGCCTTTTCAACTTGCTCGTCCGTAAGATCCCAGGTGTAACCGAAGTTGATGATGCCAGCATTGGCGATAACAACATCAAGGCGACCAAAGGTGTCCCAAGCTTGGGCAAATGCTGCTTCCATTTCTGGGGTGGAGGTGATATTGGTCTTGATCGCAAGAACGGTCGCGCCCGCTTTTTCAACTGCATCAATGGTTTCTTTAAAGGCAGGAGCTTCTGGATCAAGCATATCAAGGAGTACAACATTGTAATCTGCTTCTGCAAAAGCAACAGCATGGGTACGACCTTGTCCCATCGCTCCGCCTGTGATTAAAACAACCTTTTTTGATGAATCAGCCATGAGTGTTATCTCTTTTCTCTAAAAACTTTTTAGCGATTGGTTTATCGCAACTTGTGATATAAAAACGTCTTAGTTCGTGATGGAGGACTGTCTTACTTTGAGCGGGTTACTGCTTCAACGATAAAGCCCAGCTTGTCGAGTGAATCGTAATAGGTAAAGCGGCAGGTTGGATCAATTAAAGAGGTGCCTTCCATCCAAACCTTGATACCCTTTTCAGCCATGAGCTTGTTGGCTACGTCGTTATCTGAAACGTCAAAGCGGATATGATGAAGACCGGTGCGACCCATCTTTACGTAGTCGCTCCAGACAGTATCTGCTTCACCAGTTGGCTCAAGGAACTCAAGCTGAATATTAAAAAAGTTGTAGAATGCAGACTTTACTTCAGCATCAATAATTTGCCCATCGCGATAAAAGCATTTGGTGTAAACAGAGTCGCCACCTGCATCAGGTTCAAGACCAAATACGTCAAGCATTGCTTCTTTAGTCTTCTCTAAATCAAGGGTAATAATGCCAATTTGGACGATTTCGTTAAACTCGTCGGTCATGGTGAGATCTTGAATTTTCATTGTTCTCTCTTTGCGATCGGGGTCAGGTAATTGCGCGTAGGTGGACAAACACGCAAAAATGTCATGATTTCATAATAAACAAAGAGACTGAACGCGTTCAGTGTAATGGCTGTTAATTTTTGTGTATGGATAGTTGAAAGGGGTGTTATAGGCTCTGACAGATTGATTCGAGTTTGTCTGATATTAGATTTGGCTTGTTTGTGGAATACGAAGCGGATTGTCAAACCAAATCTTACATTTAGCGAAACGCTGGAGGTGTTGTCTTGTACTGCGTTAGACTTGAGTGCAGATGTTTTACCTTTTCAAGAAATATTTAAAACCTTACGTATTGCTTGTGGTGCTTGCCTGCGTTTTTACTTTTTTGCAAGTGTTGGCAGAGTTGCAGCTTCCAGCCATTATGGCAAATATTGTCGATGTAGGTATCTATCATCAAGACCTCAATTACGTCATTATGCTTGGCCTACAAATGCTTGCATGGGCGTTGGGGTCCGTTGCTTGTGTCATTATTGCAGCGCTTTGTGCAGCACGTTCGGCGATGGGATTTGGGCGTGATATACGATCAGCGCTCTTTAGGGCAGTACAGCGTTATTCGTTGATTGAGTTCAATGATTTTGGAACATCAACTTTAATCACGCGTAATACCAATGATGTGCAACAAGTAGAACGCTTCACGCAAATGTTGATGACGATGGCGGTTATGACGCCTGCTATGTTTGTGGGAGCGTGCGTCATGGCATTTCAAGCAAATGCGGAAATGGCAAGCATTATCTTTTTTGCGATCCCTGTCATTATTATAATCGTGGTTATTTTTCTCAAAATTGGTATGCCGCTGCTGCGTTCTCTGCAAGCGCGTATTGATGCGGTTAACCGTGTTATGCGTGAAGGGCTAACCGGTGTGCGCGTTGTGCGCGCCTATAATCGGGAAGCGTATGAGCAGAGCCGTTTTCACACGGTGAATCGTGATTTATCAGAAACCTATGTTAAGGTCGGGCGTCTTATGGGTGCGGTAATGCCGCTTTTGATGCTCGTTCTTAATTTAACCATTGTGGCACTCTATTGGTTTGGTGCTGGCGCTATTGATGCGGGGCGCCTTTCAGCTGGTGAGATCATGGCTCTGGTGCAATATGTAACCCTTGTCTTGATGTCATTGATGATGCTGTCTATGATTTTTGCCATTTTGCCCAGAACTTTGGCGGCGTCTGAGCGTATAACCGCTGTGCTTTCGGTAACTTCTCAAATCAAAGACCTTGAGATTGGTTGCGGTACTACGCAAGATGCAGAGCAAAGGACCGCCCGTGATGCCGCATTAGAGCTCGCCTGTGATACGGCACGAACCTCCCGCAATACTACACAAGACTCAAGGCAAGAAACCACGCAAAGCAACCAAAGCGATCAAAGTGACCAAAGTGACCAAACATCTATGAGAGCACCCTATGTGATGGTGTTTGATGATGTTGAGTATTGTTTTACTGAAGCTCAAACGTCGTGTATCTCCGGTATATCGTTTGCGCTCAAGCCCCAAACGACCACCGTATTACTGGGTCCGACGGGCTCAGGCAAATCGGTGATTACCCAACTTATGTTGCGGTTACTTGATCCTGTTCAAGGAGTTGTATATTTCGAAGGTGTCAACATGCGTGATCTTGCGCAAACAGCTATCCGTCGTCGCATTGCCTATGTGCCGCAGCAATCAGTACTTTTCTCTGGAACGATTGCAGAGAATATGCGTATTGGTAATGAGGCAGCAACTGATGAGGAGATCTGGGAGGCGTTACGTATTGCGCAGGCAGCGGAGTTTGTTTCTGAGCATGAGGAAGGCCTTGACTACCATATAACGCAAGGAGGCCAAAATCTCTCTGGTGGTCAGCGTCAACGTCTTGCTATTGCGCGTGCTTTGATTAAGCCAGCAGATCTTTATATTTTTGATGACTCATTTTCTGCTCTTGACTTCAAGACCGATGCTCTTGTGCGTCATGGGATTAAAGAAAAGCTCAGTTTTGCCTGTGTCTTTATTGTCTCTCAGCGCGTGAGCGTTGGACTTGATGCGGACAAGGTAATCTTACTTGATGGTGAGGGATCTATTGAGGCTCAAGGGACTCATGATGAGCTGTTTTTGGCCAATGAGTCCTATCGTGATCTTGCCTTATCGCAACTTTCGGAAGCTGAATTACAAGGTAATTTTGCCGATGGATCTCTCGATACTGCTTCTTCTGATGCCCCTCCTTGTGAAGGAGGTGAGTCGTAAATGCCGCCTCATGGACCACACGGACCGCATGGTGCCGGATCCAAGGAAAAACCTAAAGAAGGCAAAAAGACCTTGTTGCGGCTCGTGAAGCGCTTAAAGCCGTCACGGTTTTTACTTATAGCTGTTTTTATTTTTGCCTGCGCGGGTACGTTGCTCAATACCATTGCGCCTCTTGTCTTAGGCCAAGCAACGACAGAAGTATATGAAGCGTTTACCCGTATTCAGCAAGGAACAGGTGGTCTTGATTGGACAGCACTTCAGACTATTCTGCTTACGCTAATTGCCTTATATGCAGGGTATTCACTTTGTTCGTTTATTTGTCAATTCATTATGGCGCGTGTAACGCAGAATGTGATTTTTGGATTGCGCCAGGACATGAAAGAGAAACTTGATCGCGTACCGTTGTCCTTCTATGACGGTAAGCCAAAAGGTGAAATCTTATCGCGTGTAACTAATGATGTTGATTTGATTTCATCAACCCTGCAAGAGACTTTAGTTCAAATTGTTACTGCAGTAGTGACTCTGGTGTCTGTCGTGGTCTTTATGTTTTCAATATCTTGGGTGCTTACGCTTGTTGCGTTTGTAACCTTGCCGCTCTCATTGTTGTGCACGGTTGGCATTGCTAAAAAATCTCAAAAATATTTTCGTGCTCAGCAAAAATCATTGGGTAACCTCAATGCGCACATTGAAGAAATGTATGGCGGGTATACCGTTGTAAAGTCATTTGCTTATGAAGATAAGGCGATTGATGAATTTGAGAAACGCAATAATGAGTACTTTAATCATGCGTGGCGTGCTCAATTTCTTTCTGGAGTTATTCGTCCTGTGATGGCCTTTATTGGTAATTTTGGATATGTCCTTGTATGCGTAATTGGCGCTATCCTCTATATTCATGGCCAAATTGCTACGGTTGGTCAAATCCAAGCCTTTGTGCAATATATGCGTCAATTTACTCAACCCATTACTCAAATTGCGGGTATTGCAAACACTATCCAGGCGACACTTGCTGCATCTGAGCGCGTATTTGAGTTGCTTGATGCGCCTGAGATGAATACCGTTGATCCTAAAACAGAAGTGGTGATTCCGTATCCTTGCAAAGGTGACGTCACTTTTAATCATGTTCGGTTTGGCTATGATCCCCATGTTCCTGTCATTAAAGATTTTTCGCTTTCAGTAAAGCCAGGGGAGATGGTTGCTATTGTTGGTCCTACGGGAGCTGGCAAAACTACCCTCGTTAATCTTTTGATGCGCTTTTACGATATTGATGCTGGCATGATCACTATTGATGACTGTAATACCGCGCTTGCTACCCGAGATAATGTGCGTCAGAATTTTGGTATGGTCTTGCAAGATACGTGGCTTTTTTCAGGCACTATTCGCGACAACATTGCTTATGGCAAGCCTGATGCAACTGAAGAAGAAATTGTGGCAGCGGCTAAGCAGGCACACGCGGATCACTTTATTCGCACCCTTTCGGCCGGATACGATACGCAGGTAAATGAAGAAGGTACTAATATTTCTCAGGGGCAAAAACAGCTTATTACTATCGCCCGTGCGTTGCTTTCTGACCCAGCCATTTTGATTCTCGATGAGGCCACCTCATCGATAGATACTCATACGGAACTTTTAGTACAGAAGGCCATGCGAGAATCAACCTTTGAACGTACAAGTTTTGTAATTGCGCATAGGCTTTCAACCATTAAAGAGGCGGATTCGATTCTGGTACTCTCACATGGTGATATAGTAGAGAGCGGTACTCACGAAGAGCTTTTAGCGCTCGATGGATTTTACGCAGAGTTGTATAATTCTCAATTTGTTGATTGTATTGATGAGATGGAAGAATAGATGACACTGACTGAAAAAAAAGTTGAACTTGCTGTTTTTGATTTTGATGGGACGTCTATTTCAGGAAATTCTCCGGTTATTTTAGTGCGCACCCTTATGGCAAAACGTCTCTTGAAGCCCAAGATTGCTACCAAGATTATGGCTTGGGCTTTTGCCTATAAAATGCAGCTTCCACAAAACGAAGCTTGGGTACGCTCTCAAGTGTTTTCTGCATTTGATGGTAAACCTAAAGCGGTTGTCGATGCGTTTTTACGTGAGTTCTATCGTAAAAAAATTGCTAAGCGTTTTCGTCCTGATGCTGATAGGGCTATTGCTTATCATCATGAACAGGGTAGAGAAGTGCTGGTTGTATCAGCAACTTTTGAGCCTATTATTTTAACCGCAATGGAAGAGCATGCTTACGATGGCGAGTTTTCAACACGTATGAAAGTTGATGCAAATGGCTGCTATACACGACAGGTTGACGGCAAGCCAGTTGAAGGAGCGGAAAAGCTACGCTTGGTTCAAGAGTATGGTGATACAAAGTACGGAAAAGGGAATTGGGAACTTGCCTATGCTTATGGTGACCATCATTCCGATTTACCTCTTCTTGAAGCAGCGCGGGTGCCAGTGGCGGTAACACCTGACAGACCTCTTGCTCGTGTTGCTCGTGAGCGCGGTTGGACCGTTCTCGATTGGCATGCTGATCGTAATTAAGTTGTGCATATCTTGCACACATTTTTGCTCTACAATGAGTGGCTAATAAATTGACAAGCCATCCCTTTAAAGGAGGTGCCGTACATGGAAAATAATGCAGATTTTTCAAATAACTCTCTTTCAGATAATGCATCAAATTCAAGTTCAGCGTATTTGCGACGTGCGGCTGCCGCAGCAGATGCCGGTGACTTTCTTTTAAGTATCCATCTCTACATGGCCGCTTTTGAGCGTTCACTCCAAGAATCGCTTGTACCAAGTTCGGCAGTCCTTGAAGGCATGGATCGCGCTTGGGGACTTGCTATTGCAACGCGTCAGCGTTCGTTAGCTGAATATATTTTTGAAAAACTTGAGCCATATTGGACTGATGATCAGACCGAAAATCGTGCTGAGGAATTGCAGCGCCTAGCATTTGATAAGCTTGAAGAGTTCGGTTTGCCTCGTGATGCTATTGAGGAAATGGCTGATATGATGGCTGATGGATCCTTTTTTGGAGAAGCTATTGGTCCTGAGGTCTTGTTCTCTTTCGATGGAGTTGATGGATCTACCCCAGCATCCTCATCGTCGAATACCCAAGATGCGGCAACATCTCTTGTTGATGCAATAGATTATGTTGAAGCGAGTATTGAATCTGAGGACAAAGATACGCCTATTTCTCAAGATGTCTCACCTGAGAGTCTCTCTGCGGATTCTGATCCTAAGGATACAGAGTCTAGTCGTGCAATGGCTCAAGCGCTTAACTCAGCTGAAAATATGGCAAACATAGCACAAAATTTGCTTGAAGATATGGTGAACAAAGCAACACAGGGTGCTGCTGATTCATTGCATGCTTCATCAAATGTCAGTGCAAGTGCCAATTCAAATACCGTAAACAACAATCCGCTTGAAATGCTTTCATCGCTTGGTATCACGCCCGTTGAGATTGATGCGCAAGCTTTAGCGCAAGCAGCTGGACTTGCGCCCAAAGACAAAGCACCTCAAGCTCCGCGTATAAATTATTCGAATATTGTTGGATATGATCGCGCTATTGAGACTATGGGTCGACTGGGCATTGGTAAGAACAATAATCCTAAATTCCAGGATTTTGTTGCGTTTTTAAATCAACGTCATGGTGTTACCAAGCCTCCTACCTTAGGCACTGTGCTCTTTAGTGGAGATGCTCGTGAAGACATGAGTTATTTTATGGTTTCAACAGTTTCAGAAATGCAGACTCCGGCTCTTCGTATGCGTATGGATAGAAATGCGCTGGGTCAATCGGTGCTTGTCGTTATGGCGTCATCAGATTTTAAAACACGTATTAATAATGTAGTTAAAAATGGTTTTGAAGCTCCTGCGGTGCTTATCTTAGAGGATCTTGATCTATGGGAAATGCCTGATTTAGAACCCAATTTCGATGATATGAACGGATTTGTTCAGGCGCAGGTTTCTCGTGGTGCGCGTGAGGCTATGATGTTAGTCGCCATGGCGCTTGAATCGCCTGATGTGACGGTTTTCATATCGGCACGTGATCCGCATGCAATTGATCCATTCTTTGCAGATCTTATTTCTACGTATGAGCATATTGTTATTGATGTTCCTGATGATGGTGAGCGCAGGGCACTGTGGCGTGCTGCTCAAGAAGAACATCCTTCTATGCGTGGGCTTGATGTGGATGCACTGGTGCGTTATTCGCGTTATTTGTCTCGCTATGACATCAACTATGTTGTGGCAGAGTCAGTCGATGAGGCTTATCGTAAGTCGTTAGATGCAAATCGTTTTGTAGCGGTGCATACGGAAGATATTTTGCTTCGTTTATCAAATTATCAGTCTCCCGAATCTGAAGAATACCAAGAGATGGAGTCTTTTGTTATAGAGCACTTCTCGCAAGAACTTAATCGTCTCTCATCATGGGAGGATTTGCTTTAATGGACGCAGCTCATGTAATGAGTGAGAAGCAGGCCGAACAATTAGAGCACTTTAAAAACATCGTTTGGACGCAAGGTAGGGCGCATTGGCGTGATCTGCCTTGGCGCAATATTAATGATGCGTATGCTGTGCTTGTTTCTGAGGTAATGTTGCAGCAGACTCAGGTAAAGCGTGTGCTTGATTATTGGCCACGCTTTCTATCTCTTTTTCCTACTCTTGATGCGCTTGCTGTGGCAGATACATCACTCGTATTAGAACAATGGCAGGGATTAGGATATAATCGTCGCGCTCTAGCGCTCAAGCGGTGTGCTGAGATTTGTTCTGATTCCTATCAAGGGGTTTTGCCTGATACGTATCAGCAGCTTATTGCGCTTCCTGGCATTGGGAAGGCGACTGCTGCGGGGGTGTGCGCATTTGCCTATCAGCAACCTGGTGTATATCTCGAGACCAATGTCCGAACTGTCTTTTTGCATGAACTTTTTTCTGATCAAGAAGACGTTTCGGATAAAGATATTGAGCCTTTGGTTGCTTTAAGTTGTTCTAAGGAAGACCCTCGTGGTTGGTATTATGCGCTTCTTGATTATGGAGCATATCTCAAGCAAACGCTTCCAAATCCATCACGCCGATCAAAACACTATACTAAGCAATCAAAATTTGAAGGATCGCGTCGTCAAAAACGTGCAGAGGTGGTTCGTTTAGTGCTCGCTGCTGAAAACGAGGGAATTACTTTTACTGAGATTGCTCTTGAGCTGGATGCATTTGAAAAAAAGCACAAACGCAGCGCTGTAGAACGAGCGCTACTCGAAGCAATTTTGGCGGATCTTGTGCAAGAAGGCTTTTTTAAATACGATGCAAAAACGGGTCGTTATTGTTGCTAAATGTTGAAAGGTATTTAGTTTCCTGTGCGCAGGCCAATTGGATAGGTGCCCAGTACTTTAACTTCTTGAATTTTTAAGCGTAGACAATCAAGAGCTGTTTTAATTGAAGGGTCATTTTGTTCTCCCTCAATATCCACAAAAAACATGTATGAACCAAGTCCTTGTTTGGTGGGTCGAGATTGGATGCGCGTCATATTGACACCGGCATAGGCAAACTCAGAGAGAATCATAAGCAAAGCACCTGGCTTGTCTTCTCCTAAGAAAAGCGCGATGCTTGTTGCATGTTTGCTGCCTTCTAATACAGCAGGATGGCCTTGACGAGCAATTAAAACAAATTGTGTTTGATTGCCAAAATGATCTTCAATATCAGGTTGCTCAACCTTGCAATCATAAATATGGGCAGCATAGTTGTTGCCAATAGCAGCGATGTGCTTATTTTCGCTTGCAAGTTTTGCAGCATGCGCTGTTGACAGCGTTGAAACGCGTTCGAGGCGAGGGAAGTGCTCGTTAAGATATCTGCGACATTGCCCTAAAGCTTGAGGATGGGAAGCGATAATTTCAATGTCATCTAAAGTTGCGTTTTTGTTAAGCAAAAGACAATGATGGATATCGAGCACTAATGATCCCACAATAGAAACACCATTTCTAAAAGCGAAAGCATCAAGTGTTGCGGTTACAGGTCCCTCTAAAGAATTTTCAAATGCCATAATGCCAAACTCACAGCGACCACGTTCAACAGCTTCATAAATCTCATTAAATGAAGGGCATTCAATAAATTCTGCATCAGAAAGCCCCATTTTATTTGCAAAC
>CAJMOJ010000061.1 GCA_905215035.1 uncultured bacterium | reverse complement strand
GAATCGAAAACAAGAGTATGGAGTCTTACACTCTTCACAAAAATCCCTTATCAAACCCCTTTTTATAACTTCTTTCTTTCTTATGTATTCCTTACAGCTAGGACGTTAATGGATAAATCTCTCGACTAACAATCATGACTGCAGACACTGCCATTAAAATCAAACACACCGCAAACAAAAAGATCGTCATATACAACAAAACCGAGCTCAAAAATGAGCTCGGTTTTTGCCAAGAACGTTTTACCAAGAAAGAGAATCTCTTATGAGAAAACCTTCTCCTCAATTAATTCAACAGGCATTTGTGCGCCAAACCATATTTCCTCTGAAACAGCAGCCTGATAGAGCAACATACCCAATCCATTAATTGCGGTATTTCCAAGAGCACGCGCATCAGCTAAAAATTGTGTCTCACGAGGAAAATAAATTGCGTCAGCAACAACAATACCTGGACGAATAAGATCAGTTGGAATAGGGGTCTCAGTGTTGCCTTCCCCCATACCAACATTAGTAGCGTTAATTAAAACTGAAGAATCATCAATTGCCATCTTGAGTGCCTCTTGATCCTCAAGATCATGAAGCAATACCTCACATCCTGTCTTAGCAACAACGCGTGGAATCATTTCTTCAGCTGTTTTATGGGATTTACCATTTGCACGAGCAAAAAGATGAATTTTTGCAACACCATCAAGAGCTGCTTGAGCAAAAATTGCTGATCCTGCACCACCAGGGCCCAATAGCGTAATCGTAGCACCTTCAATTACAACGCCATGAGCACGTAAATTGGTCATAAAACCAATGCCATCAGAATTGTGCCCATATGCCTTGCCATCCTTAAACTCAACAACATTAACTGAGTCAATCAGCTCAACGGAATCGGAAATACCATCAAGAAGAGGAATAATGGCCCGCTTGTGAGGCATAGTAACGTTGCAACCTACGAGACCCTCCATGCCTTTAAAACCTTCAACAACAGCAGCAAGATTTTCAGGCTCAACATCATAAGCAGTATAAATTGCATCAATACCAAGATGTTGGTATGACAAATTGTGCATTGTAGGTGAAAGTGAATGCTCGGTTGGCTTGCCAATTAAACAGGTAGTTTTGGTATGCCCAGTAATTTCAGCCATGCTGATCTCCTTACTTGTCCCCTATGATGTAATCGACTGAAAAATAATTATCTCAATACTCTAACCACATCATCAAATCTGTTGTATTTATTATGGCGCAACAACATCATAGTTACGCGCACAAATAGATACTTCCTTGAAGAAAGTTAGAACTGCGCTACCAATGAATTTGCTCTACATCAACGAGCTCGCTTACCGTATTTTGAACCCTTTCGTGCTGTCTTTTTAAGTTCACCCAAAATATCTTCTTCACTTTTTCCCTCTAGCTGCATGCGCAACTTCACTATCTGATCACGCAAACTTGCGGCCGTCTCGAAATCCATGGCGGCAGAAGCCGAACGCATCTCCTCTTCAAGCGAAGCAATCACCCGCAAAACTTCAGAACGCGACATTTCTGCAAGAACAGCATTTACTTGCTCGGCGCTCTCAAGTTCATCGTCACCTAAATGATCAGTAATATCTGAAATAGACTTTTTGATAGTCCGTGGGACAATGCCATGCTCTTTATTAAAGATGATCTGAAGTTCACGTCGTCGTGCTGTTTCATCAAGAGCGCGCCTTATTGAATCAGTAATCTTGTCGGCATACATAATAACCTGACCATGTGCATTGCGAGCCGCACGCCCAATTGTCTGAATGAGCGAACGATGATTGCGCAAAAAACCCTCTTTATCGGCATCAAGGATGGCAACAAGACTTACTTCAGGAAGATCAAGACCCTCACGCAATAGATTAATTCCAACCAGTACATCAAACTCACCACGGCGCAAATCACTTAGGATTTCTACACGCTCAAGCGTTGCGATATCAGAATGCATATAACGCGCACGAACCCCCTGATCCAACAGATGTTCGGTTAGATCTTCAGCCATACGCTTAGTAAGTGTAGTTATCAAGACGCGCTCATTGCGCGCTGCTCTTATTTTTGCCTCATCAATAATGTCATCAATTTGCGAAAGGATAGGACGTACAGAAATTTCAGGATCTAGAAGACCTGTTGGACGAATAATTTGTTCAATCACATCTTGGCTTACCCGTTCTTCATAGTCGCCAGGTGTAGCTGACACATACACAAACTGAGGAACGCGCGCTTCAAACTCATCAAAACGCAAAGGGCGATTATCAAGACAACTTGGCAACCTAAATCCATGCTCGGCAAGCGTAATTTTGCGCGAGCGATCGCCCTCATGCATACCGCGAATTTGTGGCACGGTTACATGCGACTCATCAATAAAACAAACAAAATCATCGGGAAAATAATCAATCAAAGTATAGGGCGGCTCACCGGGTTTGCGTCCATCAAGATGACGAGAATAGTTCTCAATACCCGAACAAAAACCCATCGTTTCAATCATCTCAAGATCATAACTCGTACGCATTTCAAGACGCTGCGCTTCAAGTAATTTACCTTCTTCTCTAAACTCCGTTAAACGCTGCTGTAACTCGGTTTGAATAGTATCAAGTGCGCGTTCGACAGCAGGCCGTGCAGCCACGTAGTGCGAAGCAGGCCAAATAGGAAGCGCTTCAAAGGAATTAAGTATCTCTCCTGTTACCTTATCAATTTCGGTGATGGAATCGATCTCATCGCCCCAAAACTCAACACGAATGGGATTATCAGCATACGGAGGGAAAATATCAATTGCATCACCCCGTACACGAAAGGTTCCTCGAGCAAAGTCATAATCATTGCGATCATATTGAATATCAATCAAACTCGCAATAACCTCATCTCGATCTTTTTCTATCTCTTTATCAAGAAAAATGGCCATACCAGCATATTCTGCAGGTGAACCAATGCCATAAATACAAGATACCGAAGCTACAACAATAACATCTCGACGCGAAAGAAGCGCAGCGGTTGCCGCATGGCGCAGCTTCTCTACTTCCTCATTAATAGATGCATCCTTTTCAATAAAGGTATCCGTAGTTGGTACATATGCTTCAGGCTGATAATAATCGTAATACGACACAAAATAGACTACCGCGTTATGAGGAAAAAACTCACGTAACTCTGCCGCAAGTTGTGCAGCTAAAGTTTTATTTGGTGCCAAAATCAACGTAGGACGCTGAATTTTCTCGATGGTTTTTGCCATAGTGTAGGTTTTACCTGATCCCGTTACACCCATGAGCGTTTGATAGCGCATGCCGGATTCAACATTACGCGCAATAGCATTGATCGCTTCAGGCTGATCACCTGCAGGACTATAGTCTGATACCACTTCAAAGGGCAATTCGGCAAGACGCGCTACTGGAAGCTTTCCTTCCATAGGCCTGCCTTCTATATTTGACAGATGACTCATAGGTAACTCCTCAGGCAGCTGTTTATACAAGCATGTTTATGACTTTCCAACACCTAGCCCTATCTTCACGATAGCAAGTCGATAATGTTTTCCTCTTGTAACCACGCATAAATACGCCTTTGGAATTCCTCTACTGTCGTATCGTTAACAAAAACCACATCAGAAATCGCAATACGTTGCTCTTCGGGAACTTGACGTGCAATACGGTTTCTTGCATCTTCCTCAGGAATCGCACGATATTCAACAAGACGTTTAATTCGAATTTCAGGCGAGGCCGTAACGCACACAACAAGATCTGCATTATCAGCAAACCTATCGCGTCCATCTAAGATTGCCATCTCTAAAACGACAACAGGACAAGTCTTTTCCTGTTCATCAAGACGACGCAGGCACTCGTCATACAAATATGACTGTGTAATTGAATCAAGCTTTTGAGTGTTTTCTGGACTTGAAAAAGCACATGCTGCTAGCGTAGAGCGCACAACCACCCCTTCATCATCCAGGATTTGATCTCCAAAAGCAGCGACAAGCTCTTGTTTCATAATGGGATTTGCCAAATTATCATGTCCGACTAGATCGGCATAGATAACGGATGCTCCTAGCGAGGCCAAATAATCAGTAAAGGTTGATTTGCCGCTTCCCATACCACCTGTTACAAAAATCTTCATAGTTCACATCCCCCTAAATTGCATGTATCACAATCTAGTATAACGACTACTATGACACTCTTGGTTCTACTTTGTAACGCAATGGTGTATGTTAATCCTACTTAACAAATACTATGCAAATATCACGCTTTTGATAGGAGCAGATCCTATCACAATATCGCCATGATAAAAGGTAGCATACTGCCCTGGCGCTGTTGGTGTTTGCGGATCATCAAACACTACCGTTCCTCTTCCCTCTTCATCAGCAAAAAGACGAGCAGGAACTGCTTGTGATCGATATCTAATTTTGACATTACAGATAACCCCATCACTTGATAAGGCATCTGTATCCATCACGCCCGCTTGCCACGTGATGGGATATGTTGTTGCCCCTGAGAGATAAGCATCATTTTTGTAGGCAAGCACCAATACATTACGCTCAGTATCTTTATCAACAACAAATACAGGTTTGCCAAGCGCGATTCCAATTCCTTTACGCTGGCCAATAGTATAACGATGGAGCCCTTGATGCTCCCCTACTACACTCCCATCGCGTAATTCGACCGCTCCAGGCACACCATTCAGACCTCGTTCAAGCAAAAAATCACGATAGTCATGGGAGACAAAACAAAGATCTTGGCTTTCTGCTCGATGTGCTACTGGAATATTACGCTCTGCCGCAAGAACACGCACCTGATCTTTACGCAAATTGCCAAGCGGTAAAACAAGTCGTGCAAGCTGATCTTGAGTAAGCTGTGCAAGCATATAGCTTTGGTCTTTTGTTGTGTCGATCGCTTTTGCAATAGCAAATCGGCCCGTCTGCGAATCAACCACCCGTTGCGCATAATGGCCCGTTGCTACAAAAGGCGCATTGTACTTATCTGCAACAGCAAGCAATACAGGGAGTTTGCAGAATCGATTACAAAAAACACAGGGCGATGGGGTCATCCCCTGTGCACATTGATCGCAAAATGGAACTATAACATTGCGCTCAAAAACTTCTGTTGCATCCCAAACAATATGCTGAATACCAAGCGCATGAGCTACTTCAGATGCAGCCTGAATTGATACATTAGTTGTTGGATTATCAACAAAACGAGCAGTGACACCAATAACGTGGTATCCCTGCTCCATAAGAAGAGCGGCGGAAGTCGCACTATCGACTCCGCCGCTTAAACCTAAAACTATGCGAGAAGTATTCTCAGACGTTTTACTCAGCCTCAGTCTCTACTACCTCAACAGCTTCAGCCTCTTCAACCTCTGGCTCTTCAACTGCAATTTCCAAACCAAGGTCAGCAGCAGCTGCTTTCATGGACAAGGAGATGCGACGACGGTCAGCATTGATATCCATAACCTTAACCTTAACAGGATCACCAACATGAACAACCTGTGCAGGTGAATCGATGTGCTTAGCGGCCATCTCAGAAATATGTACCAAGCCCTCAACATTGTCACCAAGTTCAATGAATGCACCAAAGGGAACAATCTTGGTTACGGTACCATCGATAATGGTACCGACAGGATAGGTCTCAACAAGCTTAGTCCAAGGATCCTCAGTGGTTTGCTTCAAGCCGAGAGAAATACGCTCACGCTGCAAATCGACGTCGAGAACCTCAACTTCAACTTCTTCTCCAACTTTAACAACCTCTGAAGGATGATTTACATGGCTCCAAGAAAGCTCGGAAATATGAATCAAGCCATCAATACCACCAAGGTCAACGAAAGCACCAAAGTCTACGATAGAAGAAACAGTACCCTTTAAGCGCATACCCTTAGTAAGCTTCTCGAGAATTTCAGCACGCTCATTCTTGCGGCCTTCCTCGAGGATAACACGGCGAGAAAGAACAACGTTATTACGGTTGCGATCCATCTCAATAACGCGAGCTTCAATCTCAGTGCCAAGGCAAGCAGAAAGATCTTTAACACGGCGAAGGTCAACCAAGGATGCAGGCAAGAAACCGCGAAGTCCGATATCAAGGATCAAACCACCCTTAACTACCTCAATAACTTCACCAGTTACCACTTCTCCAGCCTTGAATTTATCCTCAACCTCAATCCAAGCACGCTCGTACTCAGCACGCTTCTTAGAGAGGATAAGGCGGCCATCTTTGTCCTCCTTTTGAAGAACAAGAGCCTCAAGTTTATCACCAAGATTTACGACCTCAGAAGGATCAGCATCTTTACGGATTGAGAGCTCGCGCGCAGGAATAACGCCTTCGCTCTTAAATCCGATATCTACCAACACTTCATCGTGCTCGATCTTAACGACGGTGCCATCAATCAAGTCACCTTCGTCGAAATCGGTCAGAGTGCCATCGATCATTTGGTTCATCTGCTCGTCAGAGATGTCGTCAAACTCGATGACAGACGTGTTCTTGATTTCGGTCAAAACGGACCCCTTTCAAAAAAATTCGGGGACCCTTCGTACGTGTTTGTAGTTTGTTACATAAACCATGCATGCTGCACCACGTTAATGATGACGCCAACAACAAACATGTCTCGGGGGCCAATACATTCTTTGCCTGCATGATTGCAGACTGTCAAAGTATAGCATAGTAATGCTTTTTGACTAGCGAAAATGAAGGATTTGTGGTATGGCGATTATTTATGGTTGCTTTCAAACTCTTTCATGAAAGAAACAAGCGCCTCAACACCTGCTTTAGGCATTGCATTGTAAATAGAAGCGCGCATACCGCCGACACTACGATGACCCTTAATAGACTCAATACCATGATCTTTTGCCTCAGCAACAAACAAAGCATCAAGTTCATCACTTCCGGTAACGAAAGGAACGTTCATGATAGAGCGATCCTCTTTGCGTGCTGTGGCCTTAAAGAGTGTCGACTGATCCAAGAAGTCATACAACAATGCCGCTTTTTCCTCATTACGAACTTTCATAGCTGCAAGACCACCCTGCGCTTTAAGCCACTTAAAGACTAAACCGCAAATATAAATACCGTATGCTGGTGGGGTGTTGTATAGCGAATTATTGTCAACCTGTGTAATGTATTTCAGCATTGTTGGCGTATAAGGCAAAACCTCTTCACGAACCAAATCATCACGTACAATCACGATAACAACACCGGCAGGACCAATGTTTTTCTGAACGCCACCATAAATTAATCCATAGTCGCTAACGTTAATTGGTTCTGACATAAAGCAAGAAGACACATCAGCCACCAGTGGAATAGAACCTGTCTGAGGAAGCTTATGATAGAGCGTGCCATAAATTGTTTCATTCTGACAAATGTATACATAGTCAGCATCATCAGAAAACTTCAAGGTATCAACATCAGGCACATAAGAGAAATTCTTGTCTTCTGATGAAGCAATACAGCGTGCATCACCATAAATTTGAGCTTCTTTAAATGCTTTTTTAGACCAAGAGCCAGAAACAATATAATCAGCTACCTTGTTTTTCATTAGGTTCATAGGAATAGCTGCAAATTGTTGAGAAGCACCACCCTGCAAGAACAGCACATGATAATTATCAGGAATCTGCATCAAATCACGGATGTCAGCCTCAGCGGTTTCAATAATATTTTTAAACGCTGCTGAGCGATGACTCATCTCCATAACCGACATACCCGTATTTTGATAATCAAGCATTTCGGAAGCAGCCTGCTTCAAGACCTCTTCAGGCAAAATAGCAGGACCTGCAGAGAAGTTGTAAACTCTCGACATGGTTGTTTGGCTCCTTTTTTCTTATACCGTATACGACCAAACACGCAAGATATCCACCTACGAAAATAGTGATGGTGCAGGCCCAAAACGTACCTGCACCATTGCCACACGTTCTTATCCTATCGTGTTTATAACGATCAGTGTAACACCCCTACCTTCTAGGACCCGTTCTTTAGCGGCCTAAAGTATCAAAGCGCGTTTTTAGTGGTAGATGTGCTATAAGAAAACTCTTTGGAAACTCATTTACCCAACTAATTCATCAAGAGAGGTTGCTCCTTTTACTGAACCGTCGGATAGCGCTTTGGCTATCTCATCGTCGGTATACCCAAGATCTTTCATGACCTCAATTGTTGCTGAACCAAGCATGCCAGTTGGTGTAAACACAGGAACCTCTTCTGAATCAAATTGAATAGGTACTGTGGGAATATTTCGCTCTGACTCAGGATAAGCGATTTTTACAAGATAATTATTATCCCAAACATTTTGATCTTCATAAACATCAAGTGGTGTTTGGCACAGCTCAATAGGAATACCAGCATTTTTAAAAAGCTCTAACGCCTCTTTTGCGCTCATCTGTCCAAACGCCGCATCAAGAATACCAACCACTTCTGCATTAAGGCCTCGTTCGTTCATCTCCACACAATTGACGAGACGTGGCTCATCAACCAAATCATCGCGCCCAATAAGCTTCATGATTTTGTTGTAATCACGATCATACTCAGGGTCACACATCGCAAGATATTTTCCATCTTGGGTCATGTATACATTATTGAAAGGACAAATTACTTCAAGACGACTCTTAGGGTAGGGATTGCCATATTGCGCAGAAATCATGCCTGTCATAAGAGTAAAGACCCCCGCATGCTGAAGTGCGCACGTGACGTATTCACCTTCTCCTGTTTTTTCGCGCCCAATAAGCGCCGCACAGATTCCTGCCGCCAAAAACATCGATGCCTGTAAATCACCGTATCCGTTAGTAGGGATCATGGGAGAGTCTCCTCGATTAACCGTGGTACCAAAAACACCACCACGTGCCATATAGCAGGTCACATCAAACCCAGGATCATCCTTTTCCTCACCGTGCTTACCATAACCTAAGCCATGACCCATAACCAAACGAGGATACTTTGCGTGAAGCGTCTCCCAATCAAGGCCTATTTTTTTCAATGACTTATTGCGCATATTAGTGATAAAGACATCTGCAGTGGCAAGTAATTTATCCATAACCTCTGCACCCGTTTCACTCTTTAGGTTGAGTGAAATAAACTTTTTATGGAGATTAACCATATCAAATGCAAGGTTTTCGTCATCAGACATAGGCATGTTAAAAACTGCTGCTTGCGTTACACGACACGGATCACCCTTTGCTGCCTCAACCTTGATCACCTCTGCACCCCACTCCCCGAGGACACGACCAGTAGCAGGTGTCGCCATATACGTTGTAAGATCAATGACTTTCATTCCTTGTAGCGGTTTCATAGTAGACCCTCCCCCTACTTTGACCACAATCACACATTACTTTGAGCCTAACAAATTGCCATCCATCAGTGTGCTTAATTGGAAAGACGCTACACAACTGAAACTTCTTCAGCTGAAATTAGACATACAACAGCAAATAAAAATCCCTCTTTAGGGTCATCAGCCACCTAGGTGACGCCCATAAAGAGGGATAATTACAATTAAAATGATGTGGTTTTTAGAAATGCACTATTTTTTGATCCAAGAGAACATAGAGCGAATATTTTCGCCAGTCTCTTCAATGAGGTGTTCATTGTGTGCAGCACGCTGCTCTTCAAGCCACTTATGATTGTTATCACAATCATCCATAAACTCACGAGCGAACTCACCATTCTGAATGCGATTCAGGATCTCACGCATAGCCTTCTTGGACTCTTCGCCGATAACCTGAGGACCAGCATAGTAGTCACCATATTCAGCAGTGTTGGAGATTGACCAACGCATATGATGCATACCACCTTCATACATGAGATCAACGATCATCTTCATTTCGTGATAGCACTCAAAGTAAGCCATCTCAGGTGGATAACCAGCATCAACTAACGTCTCAAAACCAGCCTGAATCAAAGCGGTTACACCACCGCATAATACCGCCTGCTCACCAAAGAGGTCGGTCTCAGTCTCATTTTTAAAGGTAGTTTCAATAACACCAGAACGAGCACCGCCGATACCCCATGCATAAGACAAAGCCAAATCCTTTGCGTTGCCTGTGAAATCTTGCTCAACACAAATAAGATCAGGAACACCAGAACCCTCAGTATACTGACGACGAACAATGTGTCCAGGACCCTTAGGGGCAATCATAACAACATTAACATTCTCAGGAGGAGTAATGTAGCCATAGTGAATATTGAAGCCATGAGCAAATGCAAGTGTGTCACCCTCGTTAAGGTGTGGAGCAATCTGCTCAGTGTAGGTCTTTGCCTGAATCTCATCAGGAACCAAAATCATAATGAAGTCAGCTTCTTCGGCAGCCTCAGGAATGGTCATTACTTTAAGACCAGCTTCTTCTGCATCAGACCAAGATTTAGAACCCTCGCGCAAACCTACGCGTACATCAACGCCAGAATCTTTGAGGTTGAGGGCATGTGCGTGACCCTGAGAACCATAACCGATGATGGCAACCTTCTTGCCTTTGATCAACGATGGATCTGCGTCTTGTTCATGATAGATAGTAACAGCCATGTTGTTTCCCTTCTTCTTTAATGACTGATTGTTAATTATACAAGTCTCTCAAAATGAGAGACTTACATTCTTTTAAACGTGATACAAATGAGCCGTTAGCTCACTTTAGAACCACGCGACATAGCAATAACACCAGTTCGAATGATTTCCTTTAAACCATAGGCACGCAACAAATCTTCAATGCCTTTAAGCTTATGCTGTGTTCCTGTTGCCTCAATTGTGAGTGACGTTTTTCCCACATCAACAATCTTTGCGCGAAATATGTTAGCAATCTCAATCACCTCTGAACGATGCTCAGGAGTAACGTGTACCTTGTAGAGCACCAACTCCCGCTCAATTGCGTCCTCAGAAGTGAGATCGGTAATTTTGTGCACGCTAATAAGCTTATGAAGCTGCTTAGTAATTTGTTCAAACGCTGAACTATCGCAGGCAAGAACGATAGTCATACGCGCTAAAGTAGGATCTTCGGTTGGTCCAACAGAAAGAGAATCAATATTAAATCCGCGGCGAGAAATCAACCCCGCAACACGCGATAAAACGCCCGATTTGTTTTCGACCAGAATAGATAGGATATGCATTGATGTATCTTCCATAGTTACTCTCCTCCATCCTGTTTAGCTTCTTCGGTCGTCTTTGAAGCCATTTTAGTGTTGATTTCATCAGCTTCACGCAAGGCTGCATCGGCCAAGTCAAGACCAGCGTTGACGCTTGCAGCCTCTTTAGCTGCTTGTACCGCATGTGCCTTTTCAACAGCAATTACAGGAATGCCCTCATCATTGACATCTTCAGAAGGATCAATCATTTCCGTTATAGAACCAACATTAATTGCACCAATAATGTCATCA
>CAJMOJ010000060.1 GCA_905215035.1 uncultured bacterium | reverse complement strand
AAAAATACCTCTGCATATTTTCGCTCAAAACAATAAGCTCATCTGCTAGTTTTGCAGCACAACGTTCGCCATGCTTTATGTACGCTCTTCCAAACGGTCCCCATTTTGCTCGTTGCCAATCCAACCCATGTATGGTAACAACCGTTTTAATGCCAGCTTTTTTTGCTTTATACAACATCGCAGAAGGCCCTTCAGCATGAACATGAATTACATCCGGTTTATCAGCAATTGCCGCTTCCATTGCTGCATATGAACTAGTCACTGCAGCCAATCCTTTAAAATCGAGAGTAGAAACTTGCTTAACTTTTACACCCTTATAATCATATTCATCTTGCATAAACAATTCGCTATCGAACTGCTTCCCTGCTACATTATGCCCCTTGCGACTATAAAGAGTAACTTCATGCCCAAGTAATGCCATCCGCGTAGAGAGCTCTTCTATAACAACCTCTATGCCACCTTCACGAGAGGGGATCCTTTTATGCCCAAACATTGCAATTTTCATATTTAGTTACCTTGAGCAGTCAATACAACGCCTACAGTTTGGACAATTAATTTAACGTCTGCCCATACCCCACATTGCTTTATATATAGCAGATCGAGATCGATCCAATCGTCAAATGAAATTGAATCTCTATTAGTTCTTGTTTGCCAATAACAGGTAATACCTGGCTTTATAAGTAATCTTTGCTTTTGATATTCGTTATAAGTCGCCGCTTCTTTAGGCAATGCTGGCCTTGGACCCACAACCGAAATATCCCCTTTAAGAACATTCCAAAACTGAGGGAGCTCGTCAAGACTTAACTTACGTATCAACTTCCCACTTCTTAAGATTCTTGGATCATCTTTAATCTTAAATACAGGGCCGGTCTTTTCATTTAGATGTGCTATTTCTTCTAATCTATCTTCCGCATCTACGCACATAGTTCTAAATTTGTACATAGTGAATGGTTTACCATTTTTACCAACTCGTTGTTGCGCAAAAATTGGACTTCCTTTTGGATCATCAACCTTAATTATTATTGCCAAAAGCAGATATAGCCACCAGAATAAAGTAAAAACAACCACACTAAATAGGATGTCAAATACCCGCTTAAGAGTCCTGTATGCCCTACGTGACTCTAAACCTTTTAGCCCTTGCAACTCATCGGGATATGAGTCCTCCCTGAGAGCTCTTTCCAACTCATCAACTTTAAATAAATAGCCGCTACGAACTGTTTCAAAGCTCATAGATGCATGCGACGAGCCAGTCGCATCATTTGGCTGATCGATCGAAGCTTGTTGGTTCATAGAGTTCTGACCAACTAAATCTACCGTCTTATGTTCTACCTTTACTGAAGACATCTTGATCTGGCATCTACAAAGCGCTCGGTGCTAGTTATTATGTTTTCCAAAACGCTGGTTACGGGATTCTCTTAGGATTGAGAATCGATCTGAATTTCTTTTGCTGCTTGCATATGAGCCATCTTCAGAAAGCAAAACAACACCATTTAATTCAACTTTTGCAATTGAGAACTCATTGATTATTGACTCAATCTCTTTTGCTGAATCCGTCCATTGCCGCACAGCAAGAATAACCACATCGGCATTTCTACTTAAATATGCAGCGCCCATGCCCTGAGATAGCGGAGCGCAATCAACAAGATTTAAATCAGCCAATGCGGTATCCGTATATAAATACTCAGCATGCGGATCTGCTTTAAACATCTCTGTATTAATACCTAACATGCTTGCAGCGCCATAAATCTCTTCTGCAACTTGACGCGAAGTAGACGGGTCATCAACTGGAACAATACATACTGTATTAAGCGCATCCTTTGCTACAAATCTCACATTAGCAAAAAGTTTTTCACCGCGATCTCGAGTGGGCAATTGTCCAATAACAGGAGCTTGAGCAGACTCTTCAAGATTATCCTTATTCTTGATAGGTCGTCTAATCATATCCCAAACTACAATGCCGCAAATTATTACAAACAATGCAGCGAATAGTGCGATTAAAGCAGTTTTAAATGGACTTTGTGAAACATCTTTAGCAGCAGCTGCTGTTGTGACTGCGAAAGTTTGAGTTGAAAAAGATTCTTGTGCGCGATTTGCTGCTGATTGAGCCGCACTATTAGCCGTCTCCTGAACACTCTGTGCATTGTGTCCTTCAGCGGTTAATGTAATCTGTTTTGCATTAGCATTTGTTGCGGCTTTGACTGTAATGCCATTATGAGACGCTTCAGATGCTGCTGTTGTTGCGATTCCGCCAGCCGCTGCTACTTCATTAGAAGCCGTAATGGTTGCTACCGCCTGATAGTCTTTAGGCATCACAAGCATTACCACCAATACTACAAGGGCACAGACAACAGGAATAATGACAACTAATTTTATGAATCGTTTTATTAGTTGCAGCAAATCCAATAGCGTCATATGCATCCTCGTTTAAGCACAAAAAACTCTACAACAACTTAACAAGTTTATCAGCTATTTGTGAAATTTATGTTTGTTACGCACGAGCAACTGATAAATGGACACAAACTCAAACCTTACGTTAGATATAATCGGCAAACCCATCGCCAACTGACATATATTTAGGCGTATCAATGTCAATATTAGGCGCATTGGGATAGTATCAAAGATACTTGTTGCTCCGATAAAAGCATTACTTTGTCTTCGATTTTAAAGACTGCCAAGTTTGTAAGACGGCTCGCCCATTAGCTAGAGTCTTCTCTAAGAGAAGCGCCATATCAAGCTCGCTCTCTTCGGAAACATTGTTGGATCCATGCCCTGAATTTGGATACTGATTTCGCTTGATATACTGATCATTCATTTCTTGCCAAAGCTCTTCAGGAAGCTCGAGAGCGAGCACATCTCGTTTCTTGTTGAACTTACCAAAAGTCCACGTCTTAGTTTTAGCGTCTGCTTTTGAAACATACTTCAAAAGTGCCTCATAAAACGATGCACACCCATGCTGCAAGGCACCCCAATCTTTTTCGTCAAATGCGGTATACATACGCTTCGAAATAACTGCAAGAGACGACATATGCTCGAAAAGTTCTTGGTTTGATGCCACAAATTCATTGTCAAAAAGGACAGCAGTTGGCCGATCATTTTCGTCCGCGCAGAAGAAAAACGATGCGCCCTCATCACGCAAGAGGCGATTCAACTCATCGTAAGTTACTTCATCTCATTGGATACACGAACACATTAATTCAGCAAATTGAGAGGCATCGAGGTTTCTAAAAACATTGCAAAACATGCCATCGTGCCAGGTGAACTCTTCGAGCATATATTCGCCCATATTGTCAGTCTCGAGAATGTAAACTGGTGCGTTTTTGAGACTTTGAGAGCGGTTGATAATGCGGTTTCTTCTGTAGAGGTATTCGTTGTGGCCAATATTGGAATTGAGCAGCTTTGAATCAATGAGGTTTGCAAGATACACGGCGGCATCGTCTGAAATGTCTTCGAATTCTAAGGCCTTGGAGGTAGCTTTATCCAAAAATACTGAGTAGTTCATTGGTGTTTCCGTTCTTGCTTAGGGGGGGTTGTGGGGCGGATTGGAGGCTGGTCTGGAGGGGCTAGTTTGGGAGCCGATCAGCCTAGAGAGCGGTTAGTTGGTCCAAGGAAGGTTGATTTTGATTTTACGGCCATAGAGAAATCATTGCCTTCAAATAGCACCATACACATCGACACCTTATTAAAGTAGCCTCACCTTATTACAGAATCATATTTATTGATTAGTTTTCGAATGCGTTAGTAAAAGATATAAGCTCGCAATATAAGCATAAATACCCCAAGTCACTCAACGACGCGCTTTCCTATTTGAATGTGGATTATTGCAAGAACAAATTGCTACATCAGCAAAACATGTATTACAAATTGCTGCCACTCATAATGCGATCAACAAGCACTGCACCAAACCAGTTGAACCAGGAATCAAAAACACCAAAACACTAGCTATCCTTTTAAACGAAAGTGTACTGCATACTTATTTACTATCTCACCCAAAGCTAAATTATTATTCGTTATATATTCTTCGCAATGAATCTTCTTCTCAATAGATGTATATGAATTACAACTTAGACATTGCTCTAATTCCAATACAGTTTTATGAAGATCCATGAGTTTTTCAAGAGTAATTACAAGAGAGGTTTGAGCATTTGCGTTATCTTCTGCATAGTTATTGGGGTGGATTGAAATAGGATAAGGACGATAATCAGGATATTGTTGATTTAACCATTTTTCAGCAACCAGCAATTGACCATGTTCACTTTTTTTAAATAAATTTTCCTCCTTCTTGCAGCTTTTTGCCTCAAATGCTATTCCACATTTGTTTTCGTGATCCAGCCATACAACATCTGGCCCCTTTCCATGAATATCTTCCCTCTTTGACTCAAATCCTAATAAGTAACCTAGTGTCTCCAAATAACGCTCAAATGACTTTGCTTCAAGTTCCGCTAAATCTACTTTCTTATATCGTTCTAGGAATATTGAATATTCACCAGATTCATATCTATTAAAGATTCGTTCAGCTTGTATGCAAATTGTTATCCCACTAAATACTTTAGGCTTAGTCAAATTATCATTAAGAGCATATGCCCGCCTATATTGTCGAAAGGCTTCTTTTAGCTTATTCTCTGTATAGTAGATATGAGCATCTAATTGAAGTAGATACGACCTTAAAGCTGCATCTAAATCTTCTCTTCTTATTAGCTCATTTACCTTTCGATGAGCCTTGTCCTCTTCGCCTTTTCTCCAAGAACGAATGATTTTGGTCTCCCCTTCTGCAAAAGTATTCAATTCATCATGACTGGCTTCGTCAACTTGCTGAACATAATCTTCAACAAAGGAACTTAAAGCTTCACTAAAACCCTGATCATTATTAACGCCAAGACGCAATGCCTCCAAAAAATCAGACCGTGTTTTTACCTGATTTTGGAGCTCTACCCCGAACTGAATCTGCGCTTGCGTCGTTAAAGTTAGAAGCGACAGATTATCCCCATCTTTAACCCAGCTACATAATTTATCTCCAATTAACACGACGACACAGTAATCGCCTGATCCACGCGTACCACGCCCAAAACCTTGTTCAATGCGTTGTGCCATAAGATTATTTGTCAAATGACTTGAAGAAAAAACTTTCGCATTCACCTTATCGTAAATACTTATACCTTGCGGCAAACCATCTAAGATTAATAAACGACAAGATTCATTTGGCAAATCTATGCCATTGTATCTATTTGACAAAACAAAAGGAGTTTTTCTTGGATTATCCCTCACCTGTTCAATAAACGCAGTGATCTCTTCTCCTCTGGGCCATTCAACGTCTTGTTCTCCCCATCTTGCAGCTATTGCATCATTTGCTGCAAGAACCATTACGCCATTATTGTCTTCTGCTTGCTTTCTCATTACATCTAAAAGACAAGTTAAGCTCTCATCATCTTTTTCTTGAAAAAGAACCATTTTTCTTCCAGCTCCCACTGTTGAGCTTGATGTAATAGTATGCAATTCCTCTGGTTTCTTTAAGCCATACGCCCTAATCAACGAGCTATTATCTGCAAATGTTGCTGACATATATACTCTTCTTCTTGCTTTTGCATAAGTTGTGAATCTGCTTAAATCCGGAATATACGGAACGATATAGAACCCCTCTCGTGTAATCACTCCACGACAATACTTCAATCCATTCATGATTAATGGCCATGAAAACTTAAGCGATTCATGTGTTTTACACCCCGCTTTAACTAACGCTTCTCTAGATGCATCGGCAATCATCGAATAAACTCTTTGGCACTTATCCACCCATGCCCAAAATGGCACCTCCAGAAAATCACTTGAAGAGGTTTGTACTCCATTTAAAAAATCATCAAAAGTTGCTTGACGCTCACACGCGATAAAATCTTCTTCGAATACATTGCACAGATTTTTATAAAGTTCAATTGAGTCTTCAGCGTGAATCTTAAGCGTGAACCCATCATTTATTGTAGAAAACGAGGCATGAGCATCGTCTACTATTATTGTGCCGAAATCCTTTGAAGAGTCTTGACCGTCTAATCCAAAAACAGTCTTCCCATTAAACAAGGCCTGATATGTCGCAATTAATATAGGAGTTTCCTTTGCATTTATTTTATGAAGCGACGATCTTCCGTTGTATATTTCGGTTTTAATTCCAATGTCACTAGCTTGATTCGCTACCTGGCTTGCAAGCTGTTTACTCTCTACTAAATACAGAGCACATTTTTGCAATTCCAATACGCTTGACAAAGCAATTAATAAACCAACAATTGTTTTCCCACTGCCAGTATTCATTTTAATTACAGTATCTAAATAGGTATTTCTTTTCTCAAACCATGCGCGAAGAACTTCTGCTTGCGTCATAAATAAGTCATTCATATATGCTGGTTTTGGTTGTCGCTTAAATATGCTTATAGGATCAAAATCTTTAGTGGTCTTATTCGCTTTTATATTTCCAAACGTAATCATTACATCTCCTTCTTATTCCGACTCAAACAGCACATTCTATTACTTTGTTTTCACACATTGTTAAATAAGCAACGTGAAATAATAAACCCTGAAATACACTTCATATTGTTTACACTATTTTTCATATACTACATTTTGTATATTTTAGATTTGTTTGCCCGGAGTTTAATAAGATGCATCGTTCAATTCTTGCAGGGATTATTACTTAATGTATCTTCAATCATTTTATTAATTCATGTTTAAGTTGGTTTGAATAAATTCATCACTCCATCCTAAAAAACAATTTGGCAACTATACAAAAATACGACATTCTTTTTGCGCCGATGTAGTTAACAGAGAAACATTCTAATTTTGCAAATCAATGTCACTTGGAAACTAAACTGCTAGTATCCCTGCATAGTGACTATCATTTCTAATCACCTTGCATCATTACATTGACTCCGTTCTTAATCGCCTCTATAGTATGAACCATAGTAAGTCATCAATCACAATAATTTTTAGGGTGACATTTTGAATAGAGATCTTAGACATCTAGATAAACCGCTTTTCAACGAAAGGCAGATTGTTAAAGTCTTCGACTTACCAGAAAAAGACACCACTACGTATGTGTGTACTTCTCCTCTCACTTGGGCTGTCGGAAAGGTACGAGATTATGGCCACGGTCTTTTGTTATGGCCTGAAAAGCAGGTTTCTTCGATTCCAGTAGAGTTTTGGAATCATCAGTTAATGGATCTTTCGCTTAAAGATCCAAGAGATTTGCATGATTTTGTAAGCAAATGGGGCATTCCGTATCATCCATTTCGCAATCTCTCGTATCTTTCTGAAGAAATGCGTGATTTGTGTGGCATTACAGCAACAGAAGAACATGCCCGAGTTTTTGTACCGATGCCACAACCTAAAGAAGTGGGAGCCGGATATTTTTTTACATCTTTCGGCAGTCCACGTCTAAGTTTTATTTCTAATGAAGAGTTACATCACTCCATTGAAGTGCTTAAAATATGCGTAAATACCCTTGTTTATGGAAATAACATAGAAAACACCACTTTGGTTGCTGACGTTTTGCGAACAGTGAACTCTGCTGCCTGTAACCCACAACGCTTATCTCTCTACACTCTTACAGATTCTGTAATATGGGACAAACAGGGAGAAACACTTGAAGCGCGTGGGCTTCTCACATCCGCAATATGCAATCAATTAATCTCAGCATTTACAGATACTGCTCAATGGAAAGAATGCGCTTGTAAAGGCTGCAGGCGTATTTTTAAAAGAAAACAACCAGAATCGATATCTACGAGGCCAGATAGTGACTCAAAATATTGTTGTACAAAATGCAAAAATCGCCAAACCAAGCGCAATCAACGTGAAGCAGCAAGGAACCGCATTCGACATTAGAAATAACCTGACCATGGAATATCTGGATCGGCTCCATGAAATGCGCAAGGGACGAATTAATTACTATAGAGAAGCAATGCAGTAGCAAGAGTAGAAGACATAGAAAAATGCAAAGTAATAGGGTCAACAAACAAATAATATACAGTACGCATTTTATTCGCTCATCGTTTAAAGGTTAAAGTAAACAAACAAGCACTAGTCTTTTAACTGATTTCAATCTTGATATTCTAACTTCCAATCTAAAAACGAAGCATATGTTCAATTGAAGGATCTTTGTACGTATCAGCGATCATGATCTCGTTCATAAATCGGTAGATGCTTGTACCATATATTGTTGATCTTAATCATGCTTGTACCCTACATAAACCTTATGAAAATCGACAGAGGCATCGCAAATTTGAATATACTGATTATTTGCACGCAAAGTGAGCGGCGCTATCACCAAGGCACGCACTTAGCTATTGCTTCTTTTTGCCATCAACTCTCCCATATCTATGCGTATGCTACTGTGAACAATGCGATCCATTACTGATTTTGCATAAGTGCTACTAACCATAGTTTGTACCACTTATTAACTGAGTGTTGTAAGCAATAAATCGTTGACAAATTATCATAGAGACGCTCAGTAAACTCAAGTAAGAAATGCATCTGATCAGGATTAGGCGCATCGGCTAAGCACTCATCAATTATCAGCATTTTGTAAGAAGCGTACTTAACGAGAACTTTTTCTTTGTCTAGTCAGAAGTCATCTTTTCATCACGACATGAAAGTATGTCAGACATACGTACATAAAGCGTCTTAAGATCATGTTTGCAAGTTTGTTTTGTTTTAGGAGGTACGCACATTGATGCAAAAGAGAACCGAAGCGAAGTGTACACCTTGATGAAAAGGGTGTTAACTTCAGTAAAAATAGCACTAACTAAGCATGCGAATAATCAATAATCGCTATTATCTAGAATACGATTAGAGGCATCTTAAGAACTCAAGCGCCCTTTGCGTTTTATGTTGCCATCTATACTCCCGCATCTAATAACACGCCTAGTGTCGCTATCACTAACGAGGGTTGTCTACAAGGTCTGATAGATTCATGCCAGGCAAAATCGATGGACAAAAAGAAGAGTAAAATACGGACAAAAAGAAGGATGATCTAAAAACTATCTATCTAACAGCGCTTTTATAAAGCATTTTAAAGGAAGTAAAAATGGGTATTCGAGGCAAACTAGTTAACGAAAACTATATTCCGCGCATCCTCGATAGACGTATTTTTGAAGATATGCACGATTTTGGAGCTGTCTGCATTGAGGGGCCTAAATATTGTGGAAAAACCTGGACAGGAAGAACCCTTTGCAATAGTGAAATAAGTCTCCTGGAGCCTGAAAGGGCTTTTCAAAATCGGGAACTTGCACAGATAGCGCCAGATCAGATACTCAAAGGAGCTCATCCACGCTTGATCGATGAATGGCAAGAAGTTCCGGCACTTTGGGACGCAGTCCGCAACGACATTGACAGAAGCGGAAAGCAAGATACTTTTATTCTGCCCGGCTCAGCTGTCCCACGCGAGGAAAAACCACATCACAGCGGAGTTGGACGCATTGAAAAAATCCGATGCATCCTATGACGCTATCTGAATCAGGTGTGTCAAATAGCGAAGTTTCTCTTAGGGCATTATTCGAAGGGGTAAATCCTCACGCAATTGCGCCAGAAACAACCTTGGATGATATTTGTTCTTTTGTTGTGCGCGGAGGCTGGCCTGCCGTACAAGATCTCGAATTACACCGTGTAGCACGTCTTGCGCGCAATTATGTACAACAGATTGCATCGGATAATCTCTCTCGTGTTGACGGAATAGCACGTGATCCTCAAAAAGTTCAACGTCTCATACATTCATTAGCCCGTAACACCGAACAAGCAACTACAACCAAAACAATGATTCGAGACATGACAGCCGAAGCTTCTGGTGAAACCCTTTCAAAGGAAACTACCGACGATTATCTCCAAACTCTCAAACGAATTTTTGTTATTGAAAAAATACCTGCATGGTCGCCAAATATACGCTCCTCAATACGTATCAATAAACGACCAAAATATCATTATGTTGACCCCTCACTCCCAGCCGCCATATTGGGCGCAACACCTCAAAAACTTCTCAAGGACATGAAAACACTCGGATTTCTTTTTGAGTGCTTATGTATGAGAGATCTGCTTGTCTATGCTGAAGTCGCGGAGTCACATGTATATTATTATCGCGATAAAATCGACTTGGAAGTAGACACTATCATCGAATCATATGATGGTACATGGGCGGCACTTGAGATTAAACTTAGTCACAACCAGGCAGATCAAGCTGCAAAAAATCTTCTCCAATTAAAGAATAAACTCGTTACTTCAGGTACTCAGCCACCAGCTTTTCTCGCAATCATTGAAGGCCTTGGCTCATATGCATATCAACGAGAAGACGGTGTTTTTGTTATTCCAATTACTTGCCTTGCCCCCTAATAGACTAAATGCGCTTAAGTTAAACGATCCTTAAACGTTGAGAGTTCTTTGAAAGTATCCGTGATCATGAACTCACTCATGAAGTCGATAAATTCTTGCACGACTCTTAGTTGGTATTGATCACGCTTGTAGACCATGTAAATCTTATGGAAGTCAGCAGGTACATCGCTCACGGGAATACATACCACTTCGTCAAACGCATCGCATAAAAAGGAGTAGCAGAAAAGCGCAACGTTGTTCTCGTCCGCTGCCACAAGCGACGACATTGATACCTCATCAAAGTAACTTTGCCGCACCGTAAGATCATATTTGTTGATCAGCTCTTCGAGCGCACCGGTAACAGGCGAACTCTCGGCGTAGGTATAAATCCGCTCCCCCTGCAGATCAGCGAGCGACACGCTTTCTCGCTTGGCCAGAGGATGATTGACGTGAACCCCCAGCACGAGGGGCTGCGTGCGGCAAAACACGTGGCGCATATCAGTATCGCCGGGGACATGACTGGCGAACGCAACATCAAGCGCACCGGATCGGAGCTTTCTGATCAGCTCAGGAGAATACGCGTGTTCGATCTCAATCCGAAAGTTGATATCACACTGCTGTTTGAACTGATTGAGCGCCTGCGACCACGCACGGCCTTGCATACAATAGAGCGCCCCTAGCCTGATGACTTCATGGGTTGAGCCCGACGCTTCTTGCGCCATATTGATGCCCTTTTCCAGATTCTGCAGGGCAAGCGTCACCTGATTGTAGAAGCACACGCCTGCCTCAGTAAGCTCAATATGGGAGCCTTTGTTGCGCATAAAAAGCATCGCGCCAATCTCATTTTCGAGATTTTTGATAGCAGACGAGAGCGTTGGCTGTCCGATGTAGAGCTTTTGGGACGCTTGCGTATAGTTGAGTACCTCAGCAAGACACTTAAAGTAATACAGGTGATCGGTTTTCATGACTCCCCCATTATCCCCATCGCAGCGCTAAACTGCTCTGTTGCAGCTCTAGGCTTCTCCGTCGCCGCCTCAGTCTTCACGTACTACATTCATTGCTTGTTGATGTGCGATACGTATTGAAGCAATGCAAACATCGAATACTAGTTCAGCATAAACCACAAGATAGGAGGCCTTGAACGACCTCCTATCCTATTAACAGTATTTATATTGCAGCTATTCAGGCTGGCACTTATTAGTATTTTCCGCCAACACCATTAGTTAATATCTTGCACCAACACGATCAATCAAAGACATCAATCAGCTTCTTTCAAGCATCA
>CAJMOJ010000059.1 GCA_905215035.1 uncultured bacterium | reverse complement strand
CCATAATTAATAGGTCACCAAAGATGAGATAAAGCCATGGAATTTGAAACTCTCCGCCTGGAACTTCAATAGGCAAAACCGTAGTCCAAACACCTAAATCAAGTACGCAGATAAAAGGAATATCAACGGTAGGGGCAACTCCAAGCCAATTGACCACACCGAGCACGAATGCGCTCGAGATTAAAAACTGACCCACCAACTTTGCTTTAGGTGTTAACCCTAAGGAACGCTCTTTGATAACCTTTGCAGCGTCATCAAAAAAACCTAAGGCACCTGTTAAGAGCACCGCAGCCATAATAAGAATAGTTTGTAAACTGGGCACATCAACAATAAGGACAGCAAGCAGCATGGCTAATAGCATAATTAAGCCACCCATAGTAGGAGTGCCTTGCTTAACCAAATGGCTCTCAGGCCCATCAGCACGCACTTGTTGACCAATTAAATGCGCACGCAAAAACTTAATCCAAAACGGCATCAATGCCATAGTAAGAATCATGCCCACCATAACAGCAAGCGCAACTACAAAAGTCGGATATTGACTAATCGATAGCAGCATTAAAGCGTAAGCCCCCTGACAATTCGTTCAAGCTCCATAAAATGCGACGCCTTGACGAGCACAGCATCACCAGGCTCAAGACGCGTCTCTAAATCATGAAGTGCTTCTCCTCGATTATGAGTTATATAAACCTGTTCTCGCGGATAGCCAGCCGCTATCGCTGCAGATGCAATCGATGCCGCAAGCTCCCCCACGCATATAAGCCTATCGAGCGGAAGGGTTGCCGCAAAGGTACCTATACCTTCATGACAAGCAAGAGCACAATCACCCAATTCTCCCATATCGCCCAATACAGCGTATCGCTTGTGAGCTACATCCATAGCTGCAAATAGAGCAAGGGATGCGCGCATGGAGTCAGGGTTTGCATTATAAGCATCATTAATAATCGTGACGTCGTTCTTGCCTTGAACAAGCTCCTGGCGACCAACCTCAGGTAACGATAATTCGAGTCCTTGTATGATAGTAGCAAGATCCAACCCACATGCATGTCCCACAAGAGCTGCACCACATGCATTTTCTACGTTATGCACCCCACGCAATGACAGCACGCACGGCGCTTGTTCAGTTTCAACGTGAAGCGTAAAATGCGGACGACCCTCGCCGTCTAAGACGATGTCAGTCGCCCACACTATAGATAAAGGATCAGCATCCCCTGACCCATCGTAATATGCAATTGAAACATCGCGCTCGAGCGCCTGTGTTTCTTTAACAATAAACGCGCTCCATTCGTCATGTGCGTTCAAAAAAGCTCTGCCTGTTGCTTGTGGCAGCGCTGCAACAATCTCGCCTTTAGCACGCGCAATATTCTCTTGGCTACCCAAAAGTTCCATATGTGAGGTTCCCACATTAGTGATGAGGGCTGCATCAGGCTCCACGTAACTGCACAAAGCCTCAATCTGACGAAGACCACGCATTCCCATTTCCACCACGATATATTCTGTTTCAGGATTGGCGCTCAAAATAGTATTAGGAACGCCGAGTTCGTTATTTTGATTTGCCTTGGTAGCAACAGTGTTATATTTTGTCGCCAATACATCACGAATCAAATTCTTCGTTGTTGTTTTACCGGTCGATCCTGTCAAGGCGATAACACGTGCGTGTAATCGTTTGCGCCACTGTGTCGCAAGATCAACAACGGCATTATGCGTATCTGCAACTTCAAGAACAGCAGCACCCATTTCTCGCGCGAGACGCAAAACGGGGTCCGGAAGCGGTTCCATCACCAGAACAATGCACGCACCTGCCAAAAGTGCATCCCGCACAAAATCATGACCATTAACTCGCTCACCCAAAAAAGCAACATATAATGAATCAGGAAGCACTTCACGCGAATCCCACGTGATGGATATAGCCAGATGTGATGCATCAAGTGGCTCAACTACGCAACTTGCGCCACACCAATCAATAATCTGCTTGGTATTAATTCGCATCTATCCAAAGAGCCTTTCAAGTTCCTGCGCCGCTACTTCAACGTCACTGAAATGAATCTTTTCAGTCCCCAAAATCTGATAATCTTCGTGACCTTTTCCGGCAATAAGCACGACATCGCCCGCCTCAGCCTTCTCAAGCGCAAGAGCAATAGCCTTCTTACGATCAGGCTCAATACAATACTGATCCGTCTTGGCGCCCATACCCTCAACGATATCATCGATAATGGCGATGGCATCCTCGGTACGAGGATTATCAGAAGTAACTACTGCGTAATCTGCCGCAAGTGCCGCAGCGCCCATTAAAGGACGTTTGGAACTATCGCGATCACCGCCACAACCAAACACGACTATTGTCTTGTTGTCGGTTAAAGCTTTGACGCATGAAATCGCTTTTGTGAGCGCATCGGGCGTATGAGCATAGTCGACATATACCGCAACACCGCCATCATGCTCTGCTCGAACGCGTTGAACACGTCCCGGTACAGGTGGTGCAGTAGTAAGTCCCTGTACAATAGATTCACTACTCCAACCAAGCTGAAGGCCAATCCCAAAAGCAGTCATGATGTTTTCTACATTAAAACGGCCCACTAAAGGATACGTAAACGTATGCGTTTTCCCGCGCGCCACCAGTGTTACTGTTGTAGAGTCATGGTTATATTCAATATGACTCGGATGAATCAGAGCTGCCTTATCAAAACCAGTTGTAACCACTTCATCGTGTTGTGCAACACAGCGTTGTAAAAGCTTTTTACCCCACTCGCTATCTATATTAATAACGCGCTTTGCAGGATAGTGGGACGAAAACAGTTGCGCCTTTGCATCAAAATAGGACTCAAATGTCTTGTGATAATCAAGATGATCCTGCGTCAAATTAGTAAATGCCGTTACGGCAAAATTAGTATCCCACACCCGCTTAAGATCAAGAGCATGCGAGCTTACTTCCATAGCAACAACGGCGCACTTTTCATCGCGCATCTGGGCAAAAAGTTTTTGCAAATCAGGGGATTCAGGAGTTGTGTGCTCCGTTGGGTAATGCTGACCGCAAATCTCAGTTCCCGTTGTGCCGATCAAAGCAGTACGCAATCCCAAGCAATCAGCAAGATGTTCCACCAAATACGTAGTTGTCGTCTTGCCATTAGTGCCAGTAATACCAACTAACGAGAAATCATCACTGGGCCAGTTATAGAAACTTGCTGCCAAATGAGCCATTGCCTTACGCGAATCACTTACAACAACTTCCGTTACATCAGAGGCATCAGCCAAATAAATCTTACGCTCAACCACAAGCACGCGTGCACCGCGATCGATGGCATCTTGCGCAAAGGAGTGTCCGTCAGATGTTAATCCTACGATGCAACAAAATGCATCACCCGGTTTAACCCGATCGCTTCTATACGCGATTCCTTCAACGGGCTCATCTGGATTGCCGATAATAGTACAATCAAATCCAGCAAAAAGCTCTTTACAAGTTTTAGCCGTGAGTTAGCCTCATTTCTGCGTAATATCATAACGCTCAATTGCATATGACATTATATCCTTAAATGCAGGAACGGTTTTACGTTCTGCGGGAACATCGGTAGCACCTACAAAGCAAACAAGTTCAAGCGACGCGTCAGGAATAAACCCTACAAAAGAGATATTGTAGATATTTTTCTTATACCCACCTGCGTTATCAGCAATTTCAGCGGTTCCCGTTTTGCCTGCAACCTTAAATCCTTCAATTTGAGCCTGCGTTGCTGTGCCCGTTTCAACAACCGACTCCATCATGTCGGTTAAATCATCTAATGCTTGCTTATTTTCAACAATCGTTTGCGTTTCGTATACACGAGGTGCTTCCTCAGTAGGAATATCAATCAAGAAATGCGGCTGGCACATTACTCCCTCATTAGCGATCGCTCCATAAAACCGCACCATATTAATAGGAGTTGTCATAACACCCTGTCCAAAGGAAATGTTGTACGTTTGTACCACCGACCACGAATTCCAATCAGAAAGCGTTCCGCTCGTTTCTCCTGGATAGTCGATCTCAGTTTTTCCCATGATTTGGTACTTATTGAGATATTCACTCATCTTTTCAGCGCCCAAGTCCTTTGCAATTAAAGACATGCCAATATTTGATGAGTCAGCCATGATTTGGGAAGTATCCATGCTCATTGCCGCACGCTCATGTGAGTCGGTAATAGTGTATTCCCCCACGGTAAGTGAGGCGGGACAATAGTAGCTTTGACCTGCCTGCGTAGTGCCCGCTTCAAGTGCAGCAAGCATAATAGCTGGTTTAAAAATCGAACCCGGTTCGAATGCAGCAGAAATACCACTCAGGTTAGTAGCGCCCTCTTTAATTTCTGATAGGTCAGTAATATCAAAAAGCGGGTCGGAGGCACAAGCATAGATCTCTCCACTTCGTGCATCCATTACAATTCCTGACCCCGTTTTTCCGCCAATTTCCTCAACGCGCAGTGCAAGGGCTGTTTCTACCTGTTCTTGCAGTCCAACATCAATAGATACCACAATATCCTTGCCGGCAACTGCTTCTTGAGTAATTGTTTCAGAGCCAGGCACAGGAACACCTTCACGTGAATACATAATGGTACGCTCACCCGGCGAACCTCCGAGGATATCATTGTAATAGAGCTCTAACCCTGAAATTGCCTCACCCTCGCTATTGAGAATACCTATGACTTGTGATCCCACTGATCCGCAAGGATAAACACGCTTGGTTGTCTTCTCGTAATCAACGCCCTCAATTCCAAGATCAAGGATCTTTTGACCCAGATCAGCTTCCGCACCTTTAAATAAATAACTGAAGTTCTGATTAGCAAGAATCTTATCCTTATAGGTTAAGAACTCTCCGCCGCAATTATCAACCATAAACTGAGCAAGTTCATCGACTTTATCAGCAGGGACTGTCTTGGGATGGCAGAAAACATTTATTGCATCAACGGTTGTTGCTAACACAACCCCATTTCTGTCGTAAATCGTGCCGCGACGTGGTGTAATCTCAAGTACATTAGTACGCACCGCATTACTTCTGTTGGCATTATTCTCCGCATCAATTACCTGTAGCCAAAGTAAGCGCAAGCTCAAGATAAGAGCTACCGCAGCCACAAGAGCCAGCACAATCATGAGGCGTTTACTCATTGAATACGATGCATCAATTCCTGCAGCACTCTTTGGAGAACGTGAAGCATATACCGTTTGTCGATAAGGATTTTCTCTCAAGCTTGACTTGCGTCTGAAAGGAGGATGGGGATTGTTGGGGTCGCGCCGATATGACATGGCACTGTACCTAACCTAATGTTGCAACGCTTGCAATACTTTGAGTGAGCGATAGGTTACCAGCACCATCATAGACTACAACGTCAGTAGGTAAGGTAAGAGTACCTACTGATTGAGGTGCTGCCATATGAAGTCTATCCGCAGCTTCTGCTCGAAGTGTAATAGGATTAGCAACCGTGGACTTTTCAACAGCAAGAGCCTCTTGAACAGAACGTGCGTCAGAAATACTTGCGCGCATATCACTTGCCTGCGACGCAACTTCATAGGCGCTTGCCGCAATGCAAACACGCGCTACACCAAGCACCAAAAAACACCCCATGAGCACTGCTGCAATAATGCAAGCCATACGAATTGCGGGACTAATATCAGGTTGAGTTTGATGTTTGCGTCCCGGAACAACCGTAATCGCCGGGCGTGTTTTGTGAGTCTGATCTGGCTGACGAGCGGGAGCCGTACTCGCATGACTATATGAATATGCAGGTGCACCTGTCATGCTACTCCCCTTTACGCCAACTCATCCAAACGTGTAGCAACGCGCAATTTCGCGCTTCTGCTACGCGGGTTTCTCTCAACTTCTTCTGCCGTTGGAAGAATGGGTTTTTTAGTCACTACTTTGAGTACCGGCTTATTTCCGCATACACACACAGGAAAATCGGGTGGACAAGTACATCCTTGTGAATACTCTTTAAAAATATCTTTGACAATACGGTCTTCAAGCGAATGATAGCTAATTACTACAATACGTCCACCAGGAGCAAGCCATCTAATTGCAGCTTCAAGACCGCGACGCAACACATCAAGCTCACTGTTTACCTCAATACGAAGCGCCTGAAACGTTCGCTTGGCAGGATGACCATTAGCGCGACGGGCGGAAGCAGGAATAGCAGCTTTAATAATTTCCACAAGCTGCCCGCTTGTTGTGATCGGTACCTCTTCGCGAGACTTCACTATAAAGTCCGCAATGCGACTTGCCCACTTTTCATCCGAGTATTGACGGATAATCCGAGTGAGATCTGCTGCGTTATAGGTGTTAATGATCTCAGCTGCGTTTAAGGTGTGTTTGCTCGGATCCATCCGCATATCAAGTGGGGCATCCTCTTTAAATGAGAAGCCTCGCGCAGGGGTATCGATCTGCACTGAAGATACGCCCAAATCAAAAAGAATTCCATCAATTGAAGGGACGCATGCCTCAAGCAAAAGCGAATCCAAATCGCCAAAATTTCCGTAGAGGACATCCACATTCGGTCGCACCTTATCAGGAAGAGCACGCAAACGTGCTTCAGCTGCCTCAAGCGCAACGGGATCTTGATCAATGCCAATCAAGTGACCTTCAGGACCAATACGTTTTGCGACCTCTAAGGAATGCCCTGCGCCACCGAGTGTAGCGTCCACGAATGTGTAGTGCGTTTGTAAGTTCAGATATTCGAGGCACTCGGTGAGCAGGACCGGGATATGCCGGTATTCGTTTGTCATAGTGCGTATCCCATTGGATTAGCTCATCAAGCTAGCGAGGTCAAACTCGCTGCAGAAAGCATCCCAACGATCTACATCCCAGATCTCAAAATGGTCAGTATCACCAATGATGACAACCTCTTTGCCTAGCCCAGCAGCCTCTCGTTGCGCCGCAGAAATATTAATGCGACCCGAGTTATCAATTTCGCAACGTTTTACGCGAGAATTCAAAATCTTGCGTTGTGCTGCCATCTGCTTATTGGAAGGAGAATAGCCCCCTTTTGATTCAAAAAGGCTTTCTACCCATTCCGAATACGCTTCTGGCTCAAAAACAAAAAGACAATCATCTAAAGGTGAGAGGATCACTTTCAGTTCTGGCGTGAGCACTTTTCTAAACTCAGCAGGAAGAGATAGACGCCCTTTTGCGTCTAACTTGTGGCGATATTCGCCTTCAAGTGGGGTCACCTCTTCTCCTTTCTGAGCAATGCTCGGTGATCTGATTGTATAGCCACAAATCCCACATTGCAACAAAAAATGGGAATTTATCCCACCTTATCCCCCTTCGGCCCAATATGCCACATTTGGAGAAAATGGTCATTATTCTCCATAAAACACTATATGTTGTGTTCTGTTTTTTGATAAACCCCTACCCCTTCTTGCTCCTACGCATTCATGATCTGTAAAATCATTTTTTGTTTTGTCACAATTTTTTTAACGTGATGTATGTTTTATGAATGACCTAGACGCACCATATGCCCGCTCAACGGCATGTTCTGCTACACGGGTACGTAAAGAATCTTTATGAAGGAATAAGGTGGGATGAATTCCCCTAAATTTACCTACATTGAGGCACGCGGATGCGCGTGTAAGTACTCCTCTTTAAGGTGCTGCATCTGCACGTGCGTATAAATCTGTGTTGTAGCAATATCTGAATGGCCCAACATATCTTGAATTGCACGCAAATCAGCGCCACCTTCAAGAAGATGTGTAGCAAAGGAATGACGCAACGTGTGGGGGTGTAGATTTTTAACTTTGATAGCTGCCCCCGCATTCGCTACCGTTTTATGAACGCTCTGGCGACTCAACCGTCCCCCACGACTATTAAGAAATACCGCAGCTGTTGGTTTTGCTGGGTTACATAGCCCCACCCGCACTTCAGCAAGGTAGCGCGCAAGCCACTGCAATGCAATACCAGAAATAGGGACCATACGCTCTTTGGATCCTTTACCAAATACAAGCAAAAAACCATCATCGAGGTAGAGACGATCCCTATCAAGACCGACGAGCTCTGATACGCGTAAACCGCACCCATAAAGCACCTCAAGCATAGCACGATCGCGAATATGCAAGGGTGAATCGTCAGATATCGCATCCATTAGTGCAGCGATCTGATCAATAGAGAGAACATCAGGAAGTTTAAGGGGTTTTTTAGGGTATGCAAGAGAACCAGTTGGGTCATGTTCGCAAATATGCTCTTGAATACAAAATCGATGAAAACCCTTTAATACCGAAATAGCTCGTTCACGGGTAGCAGCCGAGCGGCCTTGTTCTAATAGACTATCAAGATACGCCAATACCTCATTTTGCGTAATTACACTTGGATCCGTAATACCATACGTCTCTTCTAGAAAGAGAGCATACGTTTCCACATCATGACGATAGGCGCTACAAGTAAGCGGGGATGAACCCCGCTCAATTTGTAACCATGCAATATATTCTTTAATTGCCTGTCTCATATCTAGATTTCATCCTGCTCGCTAAACCCAATACGTTTATCCTACAGGACACATAAGATGCACCTTGGATCCGAAACGCGCAGAAGGACTAGCACCAAAAACTAGTTTTGATGTTCCTCTTCATACGTAAGAGCTGCTTTAACAAAGCTTACAAACAAAGGGTGTGGCTTTGTTGGGCGTGACTTAAATTCAGGGTGGGCTTGAGACGCCACAAACCAAGGATGATCAGGAATCTCTATCATTTCTGTCAAACGCCCATCAGGAGAAAGACCCGATATGCGCAATCCCGCATCAATAAGCTGATCACGATAAGCATTATTAACCTCATAGCGATGACGATGGCGTTCATAAATGATCTCTTCGCCATAAATCTCATACGCCAAGCTACTTTTTTCAAGCTTACAAGGATACGCACCCAATCGCATGGTGCCTCCCTTATTCTCAATATCCTCTTGCTCAGGCATAAGATCAATTACCGTATAATCGGCATCTTCATCAAATTCAGCAGATGTTGCACCGGGAAGCCCTGCAACATTACGTGCATATTCGCACACAGCCGCTTGAAGACCAAGGCAAATCCCCAAATAAGGAATCTTGTTCTCGCGAGCATATTGAGCTGCCAAAATCTTACCCTCAAAAGCACGCTGACCAAAGCCGCCGGGCACCAAAATACCATCCATGCTAGACAGAATTTCTGCAACGTTTGATTCATCCACTTCTTCGCCATCAATAAGATGAACATTAACATGAACCCCGTTGGCAACGCCTGCATGTCCCAGCGCTTCAATAATGGAAAGATACGCATCAGGCAGCGATACATATTTACCCACAATAGCAACATCAACTTCGCCCTCGCACGCTTCAGCTGCCTGCAAGAACGTGTTAAGAGGCGTCAAAACAATCTCAGGAACTGGTAGGTTCAAGCGCTCGAGTACTTTTTCGTCAAAATGCTGATGATGCAAATCGAGCGGAACCTCATAAATGGAGGGCGCATCGGTACAAGAAAATACATCATCACTTGCTACATCACAAAAAAGTGCAATCTTCTCACGAACCTTGTCAGAGATTTCATGGTCTGAACGGCAAACAATAAAATCAGGCTGTACGCCAATTGAACGCAATTCCTTAACAGAATGCTGAGTAGGTTTAGTTTTAACTTCATGCGCTGCAGCAATATAAGGTACCAAGGTCACATGTACAAAACACACGTCGTCCTCAGGACGTTCTTTATTGAATTGACGTGCCGCCTCGATGAAAGGAAGAGATTCAATGTCGCCAATCGTGCCACCAATTTCAGAAATCACAATATCGGCATTAGATTGATCAGCAATGCGATGAAGACGCTCTTTGATTGCTTCTGTTACATGAGGAATAACCTGAACAGTACCACCTAAAAAGTCACCACGGCGCTCACGCGCAATTAAGCTTTGATAGATTGAACCCTGCGTAAAATTAGATTCGCGCGAAAGATTCTCATCAATAAAACGCTCATAATGACCTAAATCAAGATCACCCTCATGGCCATCATCAGTAACAAAAACCTCACCATGCTGAAAAGGAGACATGGTGCCAGGATCAACATTCAAATAAGGATCCATTTTCTGCATAGTGACTTTGTAGCCACGTGCTTTAAGAAGGTGCCCTAACGAAGCCGCCGTAATGCCTTTTCCCAAAGAAGAAACTACGCCGCCTGTTACAAAAATATGCTTAGCCATTTAGGTGTCTCCTGATCACATTAAAGGTAGGTACTTGTTCATATATCTCGTATGCGGAACACTAAATCAATAAAAAAGCGCTTGGAAGACTCATGCTTTCAAACGCTTGTTAATGATACTTGAAAATGAGCCGAACTCCCATAGACAAGTGTGGAATTTCGTTAAGAAACTCACAAAACTCTGTTTAATTGCTTGCGGAAAAAAAGACTTCCGACACAAGGGTGTAAAACGACTTATCATCATAGCGCAGCAAAACGGTGGGATCGGGACCAGGACGTACGACAACACGAGAAATAGGATCATCAATAGAAACCTTCTCGCCATCAATAAACATTGTTGCCTCGCGATTAGCACTCGAAGGATGTAGTGCTACTTCGATTACGTCAGAAGTGCCCGTCAAAAGCGCACGCGATTGGAGAGTATGCGGCGCAATGGGAGCTACCACTAAACCACCAAAACTAGGAGTAACCAAAGGACCCCCGACTGATAGAGCATACGCCGTTGATCCAGTCGCAGTTGCAATAACCAGACCATCGCCTCGAAGTGTTGCAACGGGGTCTCCTTGCACAGCATAGGCATAATCAATAACACGTCCCCCATCGCCACGCGTAAGCGCTACTTCATTCAGGGCAAAAAAACTATGATCGGGTTCAGGTGGAAGCTCGGTCCCAAAAGGATCCTCGATAGTCCCCTCATTGTGGCAATACACATCAATACGCATATTCGTACGCTCTTCATGTGAGATTTCACCAGCAAGAGCTGCAGCCATAATGGTGACAACCCCATCGGCATTAGAATTTGCCATAAAACCCAGATGACCAAAGTTTGTACACAAAATAGGAATGCGGCGCCAAGCAATTTGAGCCGCCGTTCGTAAAATTGTGCCATCGCCACCTAAAACAACCGCCATATCAAAGCGGTCGATAGGAGATGGAGTATTCTGGTCGATAATTGCATTAGAGAATTTAACTTCTTCAGAGCAATACGTTTCGCACTCAATTCCCTGACTTTGAAGATACATTTCTAATAGAAGAGATGCCTCTGTTGCCTCAGAATTGTATTGATTGCGAACGATAAGAATACGCATACGATTTTCCGCTCCTTCAGGCTGCGGGATTGGTCTATAACTAATAAACAATCGCTTATTGTAACCGTATCAGAGAAGACCACACATGGGAAATGATTCAACAAACACTATAGCCAAGAATACGGGACTCATGACCCTCGCCACCCTCGGTTCTCGCATAACGGGTCTTTTACGTACGTGGGCGATGGCATTTGCTCTTGGCAATACGCTTCTCACGTCCGCCTATCAAATTGCTTACAACATGCCCGCGATGATCTATGAGCTTGCAGCGTCGGGTATTCTAGCAACAGCATTTCTACCCCTTTATCTTTTAATGAAAGAAAAGAAGGGAACGCGTCTTGCTTATAAATTTGCCTCCAACATTTTGACGCTTACTATTGTTGCCTTAGGTGTTTTGACGCTCGTTTGTTCTATCTTTTCTCCTCTTGTCATTGAGACACAAACTTTTACACAGTCAGGAGGAGAAAGCAAAGAGCTCGCTATTTTCTTCTTTAGAATTTTTGCGGTGCAGATTCTTTTTTATGGTGTGGGTGCGGTAATTACAGGTATCTTGAACGCGGAACGCACCTTCTTGATTCCCTCACTTGCCCCCGTTATTAACAATATTGTCGTCACCATTGTTATGTTTGGCT
>CAJMOJ010000058.1 GCA_905215035.1 uncultured bacterium | reverse complement strand
CAGCGCTAGAAGCATTTTCTTGGGTTACTTGTGTCCAGGTACCATTATCAGCAAGATGACCCCACTCAACACCTTCCATAGTAAGTACAGCAGGTACGGGGTTAATGGTGGCTACACCCTTTGCCTGATGACCCCAATAGCTTGAAGCATAATTAGGATCGTTTGCATACTGGTATGAAGTCATCGTAACTTGGAATTTACCCGTATCAGCAGGAAGAGTAGCAGCACCCTCTTCTGATTCAGAACCTGTAGTAACCCAATCGCCTGCTTCATTTTGAGTAAGCATTTGATACTTAAACTTTACTTCATCAGGCTGATTAAGTGTCTCTTTTACAATATTGCCGCCTACCTCGCGCTCAATATTAATAGGATGTGTAGCATCTACCGTGAGTGCGGGGAAAGGAAGACCGTCGTAGTCTTTCTCAAGTGTTTTAGCGTAATCTTCAGGGAAATCAAACTCAATATAGCGCTTTACCGTCTGAGTTGTATCGGTAGTAGATGGTTTAGCAATAAAGAGTGGGTCGATTTGTTTGACGCTACCATCACTTTGACGAACGGACATCTCAATGCGAACTTCTTTTTCAGCATTGGGTTTAGCAACCCACTCTGGCAACCAGAGATAAAGCTTGCCATCTTCAAACTGGGTAGGAGCACCATAGTTGGCATCTTCACCACCAATAAAGAGTTTAAAATCTTCTAGCTTTTCGTTGCTGAGTTGTTCAGAGGAAGTAGAGAGATCAACGGTGAGCATGAAAACTTTATCGGTATCAGGAAGTGATCCACCAAGTGCTGTCACATCACTCCAGGTAGTCACACCCTGGGTGTTGTAAGCTGTGCCTCCTACACCAGTAAACTTACTCTTATTTGCTACGTATACTGAGCCACCCGCAACAATGGTGTATCCGCCAGAACCGCCAATATCGAACTTACCAGAGTAAGAAGAGGGGTGCAGCGTACCACCCGTAATACGAATAATGCAGTTAGTAGCAGTGGTGCCACAAGCACCACCAAAAGCATTACCATGCTCATAACCTTGAGATTTAAGATAACCAGCATTGATGTAGATGTTGCCACATAATTTGTTACCTGCGTCTGTGGTTGTACCAGTCTGAGCAGAACCACCAGAACCTGATGACCAACCAGCACCTACACCAGCACCATGATAAGAACCATAGGCATCAACGGTGGCACCATCAAACCACATATTAGTGGCACCGCCAGCAGCACCAGCGCCAATACCAGTACCTGAACTCCAGCTCTGATTAGCGTTAAGACCACCATTGCTGGCATGACCACCAGCAGAATAAGCAGTGATTACACCACCATCAAAATGCATGTTGCCACTGTTTTCAGCTGGTCCTGAACCGATAGCACCAGAACCATATCCACCCTTAACAATTAATTTGCCAGGATTTGGGCTTGCAAGACGAGTAACAGGATCACCCTTTGTTACTGACGTTCCATTATCTAATACTGCAGTCGTGTCCACCACACCATTAAGCACATCAACGTGTGTAGAACCACTCCAGTTAGCTACTGCATCATCAATGTAGAGAGTAGATCCCTGACCACAATGAATTCCGGAGCAGTAAGTACCTAAAGGCACCGTAATATTATTGGTCGTACCATCGACCAAAGAAAGGCGCAAGGTAGTGCCAGCTCCCATAAGGTTGATAGGCGAACTATTGCTGTTAGCTGTAATAGTCACATTATTAAGGGTAATGTTTGCTGATGTACCCTGTTGGATTTGCACACTACCGGTAAAAGTGCCTTTAAGGGTAAGTGGCGTAGAAGTCTTTACTACAACAAGATTTGCTGCATGAGTAAAGTCGGTACCCACTGTACCACCTGAAATAGTCAATCCACCAACTGTTGAATCGGCTGCCATGGGTACAATCTCGTCGGCCTGTGTTGTAGCAACACCTGCATCCGCATCGCTTGATGCGGTATCAGATTCTTCTATCCCATCGATATTATCAGCATCAGCAGTGTTGGACTCTCCTTGATTATCTTCACCAGGAATGTCGTTATCACCGCTTTCGCCGGATTGGTTCTCACCTTGCGTATCACTACCCTCAACCTGGACTGCTACATCATTGGTTGTAGCTTCATCAACTGGATCTGCATACGCATATGTTCCAATTGACGGGATACAAAGGCCGAATACCAAGGTGAAAGCAAAAAAGCAATTAAGCAGTTTTGCTCGTACTGTATTCGTTTTCATTGCTATCTCCTGACCCGAACTTTCTAATTACTCACGCCTACTAATTACCTGTGTTGATTGAGACTGACCTCAAGACCAACAAAAAAAGCGATTTGTAAGACAACCAAGAAAACCTGCCTGCAACTGAATAATTGCTGCAATCATCCTGGTTGGCACAAATCGCCTTTTTTTAGTTTTATGAGGTATTGAGAGATAGAGAAGGTTGGTTGAGCAAATTTGCTACATAAAAGTAGCCCCCCCCCGCGAAGAGTCTATGCGAAGTTAAGATCGCCTTTAACCCTCCAAAGGATGACCTAGAGATATTAATCCAAAGGTTCTGCATTACCCAATTCTCCACTGTTCGCCCGATTCAACAGTTACAGTCATTTTTACATCTTTTTGTTACCAATTCAACACTATTTCGCTATGTAATTGCTTATTTTTGTCATGAACATGCATAACCAGGAATCGGAAATCAAGAATTTGCAGTCGGCAATCCGCAATATGCAATTGAACGTTGAAAACAAGAGATCGTCTCACCATTGATATCAGCAGACGAGTAAAGGAACGTATATCAAATTGGGTTGTTCATTTAGAAGTGAATGGTGACAAAACAAAGAAGGTTACCCTTTGCCCTTTTACATTCAGCACTCATTCGTAGAAAAATGCAAGCTAGTCCTATAAAGAAAGGTCGATCCTCCATAGTTGAAAGATCGACCTTTTTGATTTTGGTTTCTTGGACTCTTGCGCGATCAAGAAGCCAAATCTATGTAGTTATATGTGGGTATAGCTGGCACGTGGATGCAACTAATATGTTAAATCTTGTGGATTCACTCTTCCCTTAAAGGCGCGATAGACCAAGAAGTGATAGAGCAAAACCAACGGCAAACCAACGCAAGTAATGCCAGTCATCCATGCAAGTGTTAACTCAGAAGACGCTGCACTCATAGCCGTAATGGTAGGACCGATGCTGCCAGGAGCTGCAACCACTAAGTTCGGGAACATAGAAGCTGCGAATAGCATGATAAACATGAAGACAGCAATGCATTGGAGAATAAAAACAAGAACGTCTTTCTTCTCTTTTTTCTGGCGACCCATCGCCCAAGCACCTAAAAGAAGCGCTATTACAAGTACAGCCAAGATAATACGTACGATGCCAAGTGCATCATGCATTTGTGGCTGAACGACACCGAGCGCAACAATAGTTAAAACAACGAAAACTACAACGGCAATTAATTGCCAAATAGGACGGAGTTTCTCAACGCGTTTATAGAGATCGCTGCCAAGTGGCGCTTTAACACATTCCCACGAAACACCTTGTGCGATGCAGAGCACCAATCCCATCACACCGCAAAGCAGGGTAAACGGAGTGATCAGACCAAGCAGAGGAACACCGGAGTAATCACCATTGGCGGTCATCGGAATACCTTCATAGATACAACCAACCGCAACACCAAAGAGAAGGGCTGGCAACAATGATCCAATGCAAAAACACCAATCCCAAAACGTTTTCCACTTGCTGTCATGAGCGCGATACTCAAGTGAAACCGCACGAACAATCAAACCGAAAAGCACCAACATTACGGCAAGATAAAAACCAGAGAAGGTGGTTGCATACGCAGGTGGGAACGCTGCAAAAAGTGCGCCGCCTGCAGTAAGGAGCCACACCTCATTACCGTCCCATACTGGACCAATACTTCGACGCAATACTGCTTTCTCTTCTTCATTTTTACCCAGAATGGGATAGAGAACACCCACCCCTAGATCAAATCCATCAAGCATGAAATACACTGCGATCAAAACGGCAATAAGGAAGAACCACAATCCTTGAAGAATGGTAATATCCATGACTATTCTCCTTCCTTTGTCGATGTATCTGATGATGTCATTGCTGGTGTGACTATCGCATCAGCAGACGCCATCACTGTTGCTGTTTCTTCAGTCACACTAGACTCACCATTGTCTGGACCTTGCTTGATAAAACGCGCAACAATACGAGCCCACGCAATTAAAAGAATGGCATAAATTAAAACAAACAAGACAATAGTAGCGATCAATTCAGAACCAGAAACCGCAAGCGAAATGCCGTCAGCTGTTAACAACGACACCCCATCAGGACCAGTTGTAGATGGGTAGACAACCCAGGGCTGACGACCAAATTCAGCGGTTGCCCAACCTGCTTGAATAGCGAGTACAGCAAACAGAGGCGAAATAATAATGAGCCACTGGAGCCACTTCATGCGCATCACAGGGGCATCCGACTCCTTACGCTTTCCGCCTTTAAACGTAAAGATGAGTGCAAGCAAGAGAGTGAGCGCCATTAAACCAAACATAGCGACCATCAAGTGATAGCTCTGGAACACCAGGTTGACTGGCATATTCTCAGGATCAATAGCTGAGTATTTATCAGTTTGAGCAAGCTCGTTTAAGCCTTGATATTCGGTCGTAAAATTACCGGTTGCTAAGAAGCTTGTACCACCAGGAATTGCAAAAGGAGCAATAACCTCTTGGCTCTCTTCATCAACCCAACCAATAGCATAAAGTGGAGGTACCTCATTGGTATACATACCTTCCATCATGGCAAACTTAGTTGGCTGCTCTTCTGACACCACTACAGCAGAAGAGTGTGCTGTCACGAGCATGGCGCAACAAGATACCGTTGCCACAATAGTGCCAATTTTCATAGCGCGCATTGCAAATTTCTCATGATTTTTCTTGTGCATATACCACGCTGCAACTGCCATAGTTGCAAACGCGCCCATGATCAAAACTGCACAAATGACATGCGAATAACGGATTAAAGTCGATGGATTGAATGCCGCTGCAAAAAAGTTGGCAAGAACTGCTTGAGTTCCCGTATCAGAGAGCGCTGCACCTGCTGGCGTCTGCATCCAAGAGTTGGCAATAATAATCCAGAGCGCAGAAAGTGCCGAGCCAAAGAAAACGAGCCAAGCAGAAACCAAATAGAACTTCTTACTAACGTGGTTGCGCCCAAAGAGCAAAATACCCAAAAATGTTGATTCTAGGAAGAAAGCAAGCAGCGCTTCAGCAGCAAGTGGTGCACCAAAAATATCACCTACAAAACGGGAGTAATCGGCCCAGTTCGTACCAAATGAGAACTCCATCGTAATGCCGGTTGCCACACCAAGCGCGAATGTTGCGGTGAAGATCTTAATCCAAAATCGTGACGCCGCAGCATCCTCTTCCTTCCCTGATTTGTAATAGCGTGTCTCATAGATTGCCACAATCAGGCCAAGGCCAATTGAAATGGGCACCAGCAAAAAGTGATACATGGCGGTAAAAGCAAACTGGATACGCGCCAAGATTACTGGATCTGATAAGAATTCCATACAAATCTCCTTTCTTATACTCGTGCTGCCCTAAGACATCGAACTGGTTTACCCATAAAATCTATTGGCTGTAACGTCTTTCGAGCAGTATCTGACTCGTACTCTCTAAAAGCTTATATCAAAGCTCCTTTATCGAACATAAGAAGCTTTTGATATCGTGCGTTAGTCTGCAGTAATGTCTGCGGAGGTCCATCCATAATGAGTTTTCCTTTTTCCACAAACACCACGCGGTCAAAATCCTCAACTCCCTGCAAATGATGAGTGATCATCACCACTGTTTTATCTGCGAGCACACGCTCAATTGTGTCTAAAACGATCCGTTCCGTAAGAGGATCAAGTCCTACAGTTGGCTCATCTAAAATGACGATGGGCGGATTCTGAAGCAATACGCGTGCCAAAACAAGGCGTTGACGTTGTCCCCCCGAAAAACGCAACCCTGCCTCATCGGCCATAGTCTCAAGGCCATCGGGAAGTGTCTCCACATACGACTTCAAGTCGACTGCTTCTAACACATCCCATGCTTCTGCCTCCGTAATATCAATTTTTCCAATTCGTAGATTGTCAATAATGCTCATTGCAAAAATGTAACTGTCTTGTGAAATCAGACCTACGTAATCCCAGATAGAATCACGTATTTTGCCGATGGGATTACCCGCTATACACACTGATCCACAACAAGGCGCAACATCAGCATGCAAGAGCCGTGCAAGTGTAGTTTTGCCAGAGCCACTTTTGCCAAGCACCGCGACTTTTTGTCCATACGGAATAGCAAGCGTAATGTCATCAAGTACAATATCGCCACCAGGATAAGCAAAGCTCACCTGATCACATGTTATATCGTAGGGAGTAACAAGCGTCACCGCAGTAACAGACGACAAAACATCAGCGTTAGCCCCATCGTTAACCGTATTAATCCCTAGCGCAGCAAGCCGCTGCAATGATTCATTTTGCGATACACCGCTTTCAAACTGCTGCGGCAGAGGTGCGAAGATCTCAATCAACGGAAAGAAGCCCAGTGCAACCGCCACGATCCAATCGGCACGACCACCTGCAACACCACCAAATTGTTGCGCGGACCACCAAATAAGCACTAAACATATGACCAGTAACAGAATCTGAATCAGCACCAATCGCATGCGATCAATCTGCGCCATGCGTTCGGTATCGCGGTAAAGCGCATCAAACTTTTCCTGGAGTGCCGCTGTAAAAGATGCCCCTCTATCTGCAATAGCAACATCTTGAGCGCCAAGAACCGCATCGGCCACTTCCTCATGCAACTGAGTGCGCTGCGCAGCAATAGTCATAATGCGCGCCTTATGAAGCGCAACTGCAAGCGCAGGCAAGATAAAGCCAAGAAGTACTACCGAACCAAGAGAAAATACCAGCAGTAGTGGTGAGAAAAAACCTGCACTAATCACCAGCAACACGCCCACAATCCATGCAATGAGCACAGGAAATACGGTGCGGAGATAAAAATTTTGTACCTGCTCAATATCATGAGCAAGCGACTCAAGCACTTCACCAGTTTTGAGGCGCTGATTAGCGCACTGCCATGTTTGCACCACCATAAACAATCTATACCGCAGCGTGGAGGTTAGACGCAGTACCCAATCGTGGCTTTTAAGGCGTTCAAAATAGCGAGCGATGGGCTTACCCAACCCAAAAATTTGCACAAAGGCAAGCGGCAGATTAAGCATTAAAATAGACGAGACGTTATCAGCCGAGGCGCTAATCAAATAACCCGCTACAAACATAAGGCCCACTGCAAAAACTGATGCCGTTAATCCTAAGACAAGAATTTCTGCGAGTAACTTTTTTGCTATAACAAGATTGGCAGAGATACTGCGAACCGCCTGAAAAGGATTTAGCATACGCGCTCACCTCCTGCCTCAGTTTCTTCATCGAGCACATATACCGTGTCAAACGCATCGAGCCAATGCAGTCGATGTGTCGCAAATACCACAAGCTTGTCCTGCATAAGCGCAAGCATGGGCCCCTTAAGCTCATATTCCGTTTCGACATCTAAATGCGCTGTTGGCTCATCAAACAAGAGAATTTTGCGCTTGCTGTCCAAAAAAACGCGTGCCAATGCGATACGCTGCGCCTGGCCCCCTGACAGTTCACGACCGCCCTCTCCTAAAAGCGTATCGAGCCCCTGCGGCAACTCATCTAAAAGCTGCATCAATCCAAGCGTATCAAGCGCCTCCAAGATCTGAGTATCTGTTGCCTGCGGATTATAAAACGCCAAGTTTTCACGCACCGTGGCATGAAAGATATAAGGATCTTGCGGAATATACGCAATTTGCGACTGCCAATCGGTTTGCCGCAAACTCTCTAACGCGATGGTGCCGTCAATGGTAAAAGGCGACGTACGTGATGTTGCCGATGGGTCGACCTGGCTCGTGGGATCCTCTAATCCTGCAAGTAAACGCAACAAGGTGCTTTTTCCTGACCCACTTGCGCCAATCACACCTATGCGCTCGAACCCACGAAATTGCGCTGTAAAGGGGTTGAGCGCGCATACACCATCGTATGATTTTTCCAAATCATGGATTGAAAGCGAACTTTCCTCATCCCACGCCGGAAGTGATACCGCAGGAGGAATATAGCTCGTGGCTTGTCGAATAGCAGCAATGGTATGAAGCGAATTAATTCCTTCAAGATTGGCATGATAATCAGCTGCAAATTCACGAATAGGCCTAAAGTATTCTGGCACCAAAATGAGCACGAAAAGTGCTGGCAGCAACATAAGCGACCCATCGATAAGGCGCATGCCCAACATGATAGCTACCGCTGCAAGAGCAAGCGTTGCAAACATATCGAGCGTAGCACCTGAGAGCGTTGCTGTTTTGAGCGTCTCCATAGTCGCCTTGCGAAACCGTTCACTTACCGCAAAAATACGCACTGCATAGTCTTTGGAAATCCGAAACGTATTAAGCGTGGCCACCCCACGCACTGAATCAATAAAATGATTGGACATCACCTTAAAGGTTGCATGTTGCGATTGACTCTTTTCGGCCGTAGTTTTTCCAATAAGAACCATGAGCATAATCATGGCCGGCAAGAGCATAACAACAATAAGACCAGAAGCCCAATCGGCACAAAAAATCACTATCGCAAACACGAATGGCAAAACCACCATTTTGACCAGATTGGGAAGCACAATCTCAAGATATTTTTGAAAAGCATCTACGCCTTCGAGTGCCATAGCTGCTGTTGTTCCTGTACCAAATGCTTGTATTGCTGGTGCGCCCGTTCTAAAAATGGATTCAAACAACGCGCCTCGCTCTGCGCGCGCTTGCTTATATGCGTATCGGCCAACATAGGCTTCACGGATGTTAAGCACTATGCGCACCGCTAAAAATGAAGCGCCAAATACTATGCAATACCCAATGGTTTGCTCAAACAAAGCGCCCTGCCAAAGTGCCACCAGCGCATGCGATAAACCCCATGCCTCACCCACAATACAAGCCGCTTCCAGGAACGAGAGCGCAGTTAGAACGCCTAAAAGGAGTTTGATACCAGGAAGTCGAAACAGCTCTGTATCAAACACCGCGTCGCACTCCCCTCATTGTGTCTTCCTCGTTATCTGTTGCGTTGTATTGATAGCACATCTTGAGCAACATTTGTTTTTCTAGCGACGCTTCTTGCAAATCACCGAGAAAAATTATAACGCTCTTTGCAAGAAGGCATTTTCACGCCTTCATTACAGACACTCACAAATATTCGTAGAAAAGAGCAAGAAAGCAGCATAAAGGCAGCAGCAAACAAAAACTGCGCACTAGAAGCAAAACCCCACGCAGCCTATTGAGCCACGTGGGGTTTCACTAGAGGGGAAGCATCGGAGCTTTTATTCAAATGTTTGCTTTACGCCTTGCCTTGTGTGTTTCATATTGAGCGCTTCACACTTTTGTTGTGCGCTTTGTCACTTATTGCTTCTGCAACACATCACGACTAAGCGCTCTATCACTGGGCAACGCGCTTGTTAACTACTGCTTACTAGAATTCTTCTTATTCCTGCGAGCAACCACGAGTAGAACAATCAAGCTACCCAAAGCGAGTAAAGCAACGCCAGCAATTGGTAAATAATCACCAGTCTTGCTTAGACCGCCTGCAGTGTTGTCAGGAGTTTCAACAACATTCTCGCGCTCAACCGTTTCAACTACTTCTGCATCAAGCATGGTGTCGTAGAGTCTAATGGTTGCATCTTGTAATTCAGCATTACCATTGCTGGTTCCACTCAAAATCTCAACCGCACCATATTGGTCGATCTTGAATTCAACATCATCAGCCTTTGCATATCCTTCAGGAGCTTTATCCTCGCGCAAGATATAGGTGGTATCCACATTGAGCTTGCCCTGCAAGACTTCAACGGTAGTACCTGATGTCCAGCTATTAATTACTGTGCCCGTATCTTTCTCAATGATGGAAAGCTCAGCACCTTCGACCCACTCATGAGTACGGGTATCAACTTTAGCAACTTCAGTGTATGTTGCCTCGTCAAATACACCGCCGTCCTGCTCAAAGGTAAAGAGCATGTTGCCATCTTCAGACTGAGCGCCTTGTGGTGTACCACCCTGCGTTCCGTCTTGAGCATCGCGTGTTTCTGCCAATGCCACAATGTCACTCTCATTGGCTTTTGAACCAAGTTCGGCTTTGCTGTCGGTGTACATCATCGTGTATCCATTAGGTGCCGATAGATCTTTAACCAAATAGAAGTATGAGCTACGGAACTCGCTTACCGGATGTCCTGCTGGTGCCAAGCGCTCTTTAAAGTAGTAGAGTGTGCCTTCATTGAGGCTAACGTTTTTAAACGTAATCCAACCATCTTCGTTAGAGGTTCCCTCACCCAAGAAGATGTCTGCTTGGTCACCATTATTTACAGCATACAATCCATAGGTTGCACCTTCGAGGCCATTCTCGCGATCAAGTGCGCTGGTCTTGCGAACCTGCAGATCCATGCCACGAGCATAGTTTGTCATCGTTGGATGCCATTGTGGATTTTCAGACTCGGCATAACGAACATTCTCGCCATTTTCAATATGGCCATAGTACATGTCTGTGCACTCAAGCTGCCCTGTCTCAGTGAGCTCAATTACTGTAGTAAAGGTAATGATTTCTTGTGAGTAATCTACGGATAGGTCAGCAAGCTCATTAGCTTCTACAACACGATAGTAATACGTACCTGGTGCCGTGTAGAGCAAACAGCTTGGGTTCTCCCAGTCACCACTTACGTTATTTGCTTTGTCGAAGTCAACCATGCCATAGCGATCATTACTGGTTTCAGAAATCACTACACCCTGGTTCTGCTTCCAGTCAACAACTCCATTCTCATCAGGTGTTAACTCAATAAGCTTAAAGTTAAATTCTCCCTCAACAAGTGAACGTCCTTCTAAGTTCTTAATAATCTTAGGGTCAACAAAACACTGCTGGTCAATGGGCTCATTGGATGCAGCATTAACGGCATAACCATAAGCACTCATAGTTGCCAGTTGCTCGTCAAAATTGCTGAACTCAAGCTCAGGAATTGTAATGACTCCATCTACTAAATCACTTGGATTAACAGTAAGAGCATACAAATCAACAGGTGTTTGCTGACCATCTTGATCAGTCTCAATACCTTCTGCGTAATACAGTTCAGTTACCGATGGGATAAGGCTCATACCATCATCTGCCATAGTAACGGTCACCTTGACAACGTATACACGTGGATCAGTTATAACACCTTCTGATACATCTTCAGAAATCATGTACCAATAATCACCGGCAGTAGTATAGGTAATCTCATCAAATTTGATAGGAGCACTACCATTAGTGAAGCTCTGTGTAGTTCCTTGATAATTCATTTTCTCAAGGGGAGCTGCATTTACATCAAGCTTGCCGTTTTCAGGAGCATTAATACGCTGCAACGTAAAGCTAAAACCTTCTGTTTCGCTACCATAGAAGCTCTTGCTACCTTGAATACTCAAGAATCCTTCTGGGTGATAAACATTTACAAATGTTTTGCCCTCAGCGTTTTCAACCCAATTGCCATTCTCATCAGCTGTAAAGTAGGTAACGCTCTCCAAGGACGATGTGTAGGTGGTTACTTTAACCGGTTCGAGATCGGTTCCCTCCACTCTTTGTTGAGCAGTCACTGCAACAGTAACATCAACTTTATGCCATGCTGCATCGTAAGTAATAAGTGGGTTACTAGCCTCTGGCAGCACCTCTTTAGCGAAGAACGTAAAGGTCTTAGTCTCTTTCTCATCGCGATAAGCAGATACGTCAACTTTACCTTCGTTGTTGCCTGCAACTATCGGATCATTTGCAGTATTTTCTACAAATTTAAAAACGATCTTTCCTTCTGTATTGTTCGCTGCAGTCGCTAATAGCTTTCCCTCATCAGGAACAATCTGATCAATACCATCTTTTTCTATTACTTTTGAGTCTTAGAGAGCCAAGTTAAATTCTTGCT
>CAJMOJ010000057.1 GCA_905215035.1 uncultured bacterium | reverse complement strand
CTGTTATGATCCAGGTTTTTTATTACAAGCGCACGCATAAGCGCATATTTTTAATGGCACCACTCCATCACCATTTTGAAAAGAAGGGATGGAGTGAAGTTAAGGTAGTAGTACGTTTTTGGATCATTTCAGGCGTACTTGCCGCCATCGGCTTTTGTATCTTCTTTGCACAAACATTAGGGTTGTGAGTTATATGCCTACTATGTCTGTATATGATCCAGAAAAAAAACAAGCGCCTCAAACTCTGGGGCGCATCTGTGTCTTAGGATTGGGAAAATCAGGACGAATTGCTGCTGAGTATTGTGTCGATTTGTTAGGGTCGCGCGTGTCATCGGTGTATGTTGCAGCGGGCAAGCCTAACTCTCAAACAGATGACTTCGCTCAAAGTCTTATTGAGCGCGGCGCGCGTGTTGTGTATGGCGAAGACGCCTTGAATGACTTCGCTCAATCGTCTAATGCTTGTGATAAAGCATTTGATCTTTGCATTGTAAGTCCTGGCATTTCTCAGTTTTCTGAGTTTTATCAAGCGGGTGTAAGAGCAAGCAAGGAAGTGGTAAGCGAAGTAGAGTTTGCTTGGCGCGAATCAGATGCGAATGCGGTATGGATTGCCATTACAGGAACGAACGGCAAAACAACAACAACGGCACTAACCGCTCATTTGTTGCGTGCGTGTGGAAAGCGTGCTCAAGCCGTAGGTAATATTGGCGATACCTGTCTTGAAGCAGTGCGTGCGGGTGATACTGAATACTATGTCGCTGAGGTTTCATCGTATCAGCTTGCTTCAACGATTGATTTTGCTCCTGACGTTTCTGTGCTCTTAAATATTACACCTGACCATCTTGCATGGCATAAAAGTATGGAAGCTTATATTGCAGCAAAACAGAAGGTGTATGCCAATGCTCAGAAGCTGGTGATTTTGGATGCAACGAATGATATTGTGCGGGGGCTAACCAAAGAAATCAAAGCCCGTCCTGAAGCTGAGCGTGGTTTTGACTATATTCCGCTTGGCTGTTCTCAGGGCATTGCCTATTCAATGCATGATGCCTGCGGCTCGGATAATGCTGCCTTTCTTGATAACGGTGTTCTGCGTGTGGATTTGGATGGGAATATTCACCGCCTTATTGAGGCGGGGGATCTTCTTATCAAAGGTGAACATAATGTGTCAAATGCGCTAGCAGCAGCTTCTGCGGTGTTGGGGCTTATTGATAATGTCGATGGGGTCCGTACCGGTTTGGCAACCTTTGCGCCGCTTGAACATCGCATTGAGCCCTGTGGCACAATCGAGGGTGTCTCTTGTTATAACGACTCAAAGGCAACTAATGTTGATGCAACCTTAAAGGCACTTGCCGCTTTTGGAAACGAACGACCTTGGGTACTTTTGGGTGGTGACGATAAGGGCACTGACCTCTCTGAGTTGGTTGCTCAATCGGAGAAACATACTAAAGGGGTTGTGTGCTTTGGTGAGGCAGGAGATCGCTTTTTTGGAGCATTCGCAAAGAGCGCACTTCCTCATGTGCAAGCCGACCACTTAGAAGATGCGCTCGATGCAGCGCTTTCTAAGGCCGAGGCGGGGGATATTGTCATTTTGTCGCCTGCATGTGCTTCGTTTGATGAATTTAGCTGTTATCAAGAACGCGGTAAGGTATTCAAAGATATGGTTGCGCAACGCAGGAAAACGAGAGGAGCGTAGCGTATAAGCTTATGACTACGGGATCGCAAACACAATCCAAACGCACCCAAGCGCCCCGCTCATATTCAGTACTTCGCCTTTTTCTTAATCATCCTTTGGCACCAATTATTATGGTAGCGGGTTCTGTTCTTGCCTTGATTGTTATCGGGCTTGTTATGGTGTACTCCTCTTCTTCTATTGTCTTTTTTGTTGAAAAGGGGGATGCAGCAAGTGAAGCCATTAAGCAGGCTATTTTTGCTGGTGTAGGAATTTGTGGTGCAGCAGCTTTCATATATTATTTTGACGAATCAAAGCTTTTTGGGGGATTTGTTACAGGCTTTTGGATAGCCTGCATGATTGGCATGGTGCTTACTGCGCTTATGGGTACCGTAGGCCTCGGTGCTAAGCGCTGGCTTTTTTTGGGCCCCATAAGCATTCAGCCTGCTGAGTTTATGAAAATTGCTTTGGTGTTGATTGCGGTTTCCTTAAGTATGAGATACGTACAAAAAGAACTGGAGGGAATGGATTTCTTTTTGCGCGTGCTACTCTATATTGCATTACCGCTTTTGATGATCCTGGTGCTGCAATCCGATATGGGAACAACGGCAATTTGCTTTGTTGCAATTGTGGCTGTAATGTGGCTGGTTGGTGTTGATGGCAAGACCATTCTTATTGTTTTTATTGCGAGCGCCATTGTTGGCATCATTGCTATTGTTAGTAAAGGGTATCGTTCTGACCGCATGATTTTTCTTGATCCTTGGTCGGATCCTAATGGGAGTGGTTATCAGTTGATCCATTCCTTTTTGGCGCTCGGTGCTGGCGGTATATTTGGAACCGGCATTGGGAATTCGTTTGAAAAGATGGATTACTTGCCTGAGGCGGAAACGGACTTTATCTTTGCTATCATTGGTGAGGAAATGGGGCTTGTTGGCACCGTTGGCGTAATTTTTTTATTTCTTGTTTTTTTGTATGGGTCTATTCTGATTGCACTTAATGCGCAATCTAGGCAAGGTGCGATTACCGCTGCAACACTTGCAATCATGCTGGTATTCCAAGCATTTTTGAATATGGCGTGCGTGACGGGCATTATGCCTCTAACGGGAAAACCATTACCCTTTATCTCCTCAGGTGGATCATCAATGATTTCCTCTTGTCTCATGGTTGGGATAATATTGTCAATTGCATTTAGTTCGCAAAAGAAAAGCAACTCGCAAGAGCGTCGTGATAGGCTTCATGTGGTATCGCATGTATCAAGTGCTGATATGCCTCGTCATGTCAATTCAGGTGTGGCTCCATCGTTTCGGGAAGGATCGCGCCAAGGAAGTAATCAGGGAGTACGTGGCGTGCAAACGCACACTCGTGTATCAGTGGCGCCGCAGCGATCTAATCCTCGTCAACGACGACGTTATTAGAAGGGTAAGGAGAGACGCATGCGTATAGTTTTATCAGGTGGGGGAACAGCAGGACACATAAATCCCGCTTTAGCTCTTGCAGAAGAATTAACAAAACGCGGTCATGAGATAGTATTTGCTGGAACACCTGATGGCTTAGAGTCACGCTTGGTTCCTGAAGCAGGATATGAGTATAAAGGTTTTGAGGCAGAGGGATTTGACCGTGCTAAGGTTAGTTCGCTTATTAAATCAACGCGCAAAATCATGCGTTCAACGGCAGAAGTAACCAAATGGCTTATGCAGGTAAAACCATATGGTGTTGTTGCATTTGGTGGCTATGTGTGCTTGCCTGTAGCGCGTGCTGCAAAGGCATCAAATGTGCCGGTGGTGATTCACGAACAAAACTCAGTTATGGGTATGGCTAATAAATATCTTTCTAGTCAAGCGCATGCCATTGCTTTAACGTATCCCGAAGCAGGCGCTGATGTGAAATATCAAGAGCTAATTACCGTTACAGGAAATCCTGTGCGAAGCGACTTCTTTGAGGCAACTCGTGGAGAAGGACGCGCTATGTTAGGTATTCCTGACAACGCCATTGTAGTGCTTGTTTTTGGTGGATCGCTCGGTGCACGCCATCTTAATGAGGCGGTCGTTGCATTGAAAGATGAAATCATGCAGCTTCCTAATGTATATATTGTCCACATTACGGGTCCAAAAGAATATGATTCAGTTGTGGAGTCGCTTAATCTGACCGAAGAAGAGGCTAAACGCTGGATTGTTATGGGTTATCAAGATAAGATGGCCGAGACTATGGCGGCGGCTGATGCGGTTGTGTCTCGTGCGGGAGCAACGTCTCTTGCTGAGATTTCCGCTCGTCGTATTCCAGCACTTTTGGTCCCTTATCCTCATGCGACTGCTGATCATCAAACGCGCAATGCAGAAGCTTATGTTGATCGCGGCGCAGCTTATATTGTTGATGATGAGAATCTGGATACTAATGAATTTAAACTCAGATTCTTCTCTTTAATTGTTGAGCCTGAGGTGCGTGCTGCTATGCGTGAAGCAGCTGCAACATTTGAGACCGAGAATGCCGCAGTTAAACTGGCTGATCTTGTGATTGAAACAATCAGAGAGCATCATCTCGAAGTAACAGAAGAAGAACTCTATCCTGAGCGTTTTAAAGAGCTTGCAGATACAGAAATAAGTGAGGATGCAGACACCACACAGGGCGACATACAAGAGGAGACGCGTGCATGAACGAAGTAGCATCACAAACACCAAAGCGCATCCACTTTATTGGTGTTGGTGGCGTTGGTATGTCTGGGATTGCTCGGGTCGCTGCCGAACAGGGTATCCGAGTAAGCGGATCTGACCTGCGTGAAAGTCGCTATACTCAACAACTTGTTGATGCAGGTGTTACCGTCTACATTGGGCAAGATGCAAGTCATATTACCGATGATATAGATGTTGTTGTTGTCTCTACGGCAATTCTTGACGCCAATCCCGAGCTTGTAGAAGCTAAACGCAAAGAACTTCCTATTTGGCATCGTGCAAAAATGCTTGCTGCGCTTGGGGTAGGAAAAAAGACGCTAGCCGTTGCAGGAACTCATGGCAAAACCACTTCATCATCTATGGCAGCCTTCACGCTTGATGCGCTGGATTATGATCCAACGTTTTTAATAGGTGGCATCGTACGTGCTTATGGATCGAATGCGCATTCTGGTTTTGGCGACTACTATGTCGTAGAGGCGGATGAGTCGGATAAATCATTTACCTACCTTGATCCTGCTTCGGTTTTAATTACCAATATTGAGGCAGATCATTTAGATCATTATGCGGATTTATCAGAGATTTATTCACTCTTTTTTGACTTTATGTCATCTGTTCCCGATGAGGGATATTGCGTGGTTTGCGGAGATGATAAACCACTCGTTGAACTTGCTCATAAGACAGGTAAGCAGGTAATAACCTATGGTAGAAGTGATGATTGCGATGTAAAAGTAGAGCATTATCGTACAGAAGGAATCACTTCGTTTTTCTCAGTTACTTTGCCTGATGGCGAACATCTTGCTTGTTCTCTTCCGCAAAATCCTGGCATCCATAACGCGCTTAATGCTGCGGGTGTTTTGACGCTTTTATGGACACAGGGTGTAGATGCGCAAAAGGCAGCTGAGGCTCTTACCACGTTTGCAGGCGTGCGTCGTCGTTTTGACAAAGTGGGAGAAGTACACGGTATTACGATTGTGGATGATTATGCTCATCATCCTACCGAGATTGCTGCTACAATCAGGGCTGCTAAGGCGCTTGATTTTAAACGTGTCCATGTTTTGTTTCAGCCCCATCGCTATTCACGCATTGCTCTTTTTACGCAGGTCTTACGTAAAGAGTTTTCACAAGCATTCAATGATGCAGATGCGGTTACCTTTATGGACGTTTATTCGGCCGGGGAGACACCAGTGCCTGGTGTTACCGGAGCAACGTTTATGGAGCCAGTACAAGAGGGATATCCAAACAAAGAGGCTCTTTCTTACATTCCACGCCGTCTCGAAGTCGTTCCTACGTTAGCTGAGTTGCTTACAAGTGGAGACCTCTTGATTACAATGGGTGCAGGTGACGTTACGACAATTGGTGCAGAGTTGGTCGCTGCATTGACTGAGAAATATGAGGCTTAACGGTTTTTATGTGTGCTCTTCATGCTTCAGATTTTGAGCTTTTAGCTCTTGATGAAACGTTTGACGGCGAAATTCGTTTCGACGAGCCTATGCGCCGTCATTGCACGTATCGGATTGGTGGGCCTGCTCGCATCTGGTGTGAAGTGCGTTCTGTTGCCGCACTTGGCCAGGTGGTTAAGGCAATCCAGAGTGATGCAATTCCTTGGCTTATTTTAGGCAAGGGATCAAACATTCTTGTTTCCGATGAAGGGTACCCCGGTGCAATCATTACGCTTTCAGGGGAGTTTCGGCAATGGAGCTTTGAAGAGGAAACTGATCGCGTTATTGTTGGCGCGGGCACTACATTGGCGCGTCTTGTGCAAGAGGTATTCCATCGTGGCTATTCAGGGATGGAGTTTGCTGTTGGCACACCTGGAAGTGTTGGGGGCGCTTTGTATATGAATGCTGGCACGCGAGAAGACTGGATTGGAACGCGTGTTGTCAATGTTACAACGTATTCACCTGATACTGGATTAATGCGCTATATGGGAAGTGATATCGAGTGGGGATATCGCTCAACCTCGTTTGGTCCTAACGAAATTATTGTTGAATGTGAACTTCAGTTGGAAAAAGCGGTGTCGGGAAATATTCACGATAAAATGAATAAGCTTCTTGTACGCCGTAAAGAAACACAGCCATTGCAGTATCCTTCTTGCGGATCGGTGTTTAGAAATCCGCAAGGTGAATCAGCTGGAGCGCTCATTGACCGTGTAGGACTTAAAGGGGTAATGTGTGGCGGCGCTCAGATTTCAGAGAAGCACGCTAATTTTATTATTAACAAGACCGGAGAAGCAACGGCACAAGATGTGCTCACCTTGATCAAACGTGCTCAAGAGAAAGTGAGGGAGGCATATGGCATACAACTCACGACCGAGGTCAAGTTCATCGGGTTCACCGACTAACCGCGGGTCTGCACGTCCATCTGCTTCTCATTTTTCTTCACGCAAACCCGATCAATCGGCCTCACGGGCTACCTCTTCTCAAGGAATGCGAGGGATCGATAGAGATAGTGTGCAGCCTAAGGGACGTCCAAGCCGAGGTGGTTCTATTAGAAGAAGCACTTCTTCATCTTCTTCAAGGAGCAGACATTCTTCTGCGCAAGGCTATCGTAGCGTGGCGTCATCATCTCCGGTGCGCGCGCAAGGACAAACGCATACATCGCGCATGTCTGGGACTGCTCGTATGTCCGGGACTGCTCGTAGGGGAAATCAAAAAGTAAATCAAGTTGATGCTTATGCGCCTTTGCGCTCAACAAGTGTTTCTCATGTGACTCAACAAAGAAGTCGTGCCGTGCGTAAAACAAAGCGTGCGCAAGGAGGAAAACAACGCATCGTTTTGGGTGTATGCGCACTTGTGCTTGTTGCGTTAGGGATTGCAGGTTTTGTACTGTATCAGTCCAATACGTTTGCCGTGGAGAAGGTGACTGTATCAGGCGTTGAGCATTTGACGGATGCGGAAATGACAGAGCTAGCTCAAATTCCTCGAGATATTACCCTCTTGCGTCTTGATGCTGACGGAATAGAAAATAGACTCATGTCTAATCCGTGGGTCCTTGAAGCTCATGTAGAGCGCATCTTTCCTGATACCGTCAATCTAAACATTACCGAGCGCAGCATTGCTGCCATTGTGGATATGAAGGTGGATGATTCTGCAACTTCAGAAACATGGGCGCTTTCTTCTGACGGTATGTGGTTAATGAAAATTCCAGATCAAAATTCAGAAGAGGGGCAATCAATTGCTCAGAGTATATACGATGATGCGGCACAAGCCTTGCGTATTACCGACGTTCCCTATGGCTCTGTTCCTGAGGCGGGAACAACATGTACAAATGCCAATATTGAAAATGCGCTAACTATTATTGCGGGAATGAGTACAGAACTTGCTGGTCACGTTAAAAATGTTGCTGCGTCGGATGCTCAATCAACGACGCTCACCCTTGATAATGGAATTGAGGTCGCTTTTGGTGATGCTGAAAACATTCGAGATAAAGAGCGCGTCATTCTTCAATTGATGGAAGAATACCCTAATAAAATCGCCTATATTAACGTTCGCACGGTAAGCAATCCCATTTGGCGAACAGTTTAAGATAATTATCCCGTGTGTGTAATTGAAATCACTCTTTATCCGTGTACAATGGAAAAGATATTGAAGCTACACAAGTATAAGTGGCATCAGTATAAATGTGATACATACGAAAGCAGGTACTCATGCAACAGATTCTTGGCTCTGACAACCTCGCTGTTATCAAGGTTGTTGGCGTTGGTGGCGGCGGCACAAACGCAGTTAACCGTATGGTTGAAGCAGGCATCAAAGGTGTAGAGTTCATAGCGGTTAATACCGATCGTCAAGCACTTCTTCTCTCTGATGCTGATCGCACAATTCATATTGGAGAAGAAATTACACGTGGCTTAGGTGCAGGCGCAAATCCAGAAGTCGGCTGCCAAGCAGCAGAAGAATCTCGTGCAGAAATTCGTGAAGCACTTGCTGATGCAGATATGGTATTTGTTACCGCTGGTGAAGGCGGCGGAACAGGAACAGGCGCAGCTCCTGTTGTTGCTGAAATTGCACGTGAAGAAATTGGCGCACTTACCGTCGGTATTGTAACTAAGCCATTTTCGTTCGAAGGCCGCTTGCGTCGCAATCAGGCTGAGCAGGGTATTGACTTTTTGTCTCAGAAAGTTGACACCTTAATTGTGATTCCTAATGATCGTTTGCTTGAGGTTGTTGAGAAGAAAACGAGCATGTTGGATGCATTCCGTATTTGTGACGATACGCTACGTCAAGGCATCCAGGGTGTTACCGACCTCATTACTATTCCCGGCTTAATCAATCTTGACTTTGCTGACATCCGTACTGTTATGAAGGATGCAGGTACCGCTATGATGGGTATCGGCATTGCAGAAGGCGAGAACCGTGCGCTTGATGCAGCTACGCAAGCCATCAATTCTAACCTGCTGGAAACATCTATTGCAGGTGCATCGCGCATCTTGTTCTCTATTGCTGGCGGTCCTGACCTTGCATTAACTGAGGTTGATGAAGCGGCACGCGTTGTTGAAGCAGTTGCTGATGAGAACGCAAATATTATCTATGGTCAAATTGTTGATCCTGATATGGGCTCTGCAATCCGCATTACCGTTATCGCTACTGGTTTTAAACTCAATAATAATCAAGCAGCTATGGATTTCTCTCGTCGTGATGCGGTGTTTGGCTCAAACCAGCAGGCCTATAACGCCCCAGCTCCTCAGCCCGCTCACACACAAAGCTATTCGTCGCAGCCGCGTTTTGCTGATGAGGACTACATTCCTGATTTCTTAAAGCGTCAGTAACTATAAGGTATACCGAATATTGATTCGAGGTATAGCATGACGACCCTCACCTTGCCGTATCCTACGCTTGTTGAGGGTCGTAGTCTGTCTGTTCCTTTTTACACTGATCCAGCGCTTTTCGATACAACGGGCGTGCGCATTGCATTTACTACTCGTGCTGGCGGAGTAAGTAGTTTTCCGTTTGATACGCTTAATATAGGCGCGCATGTTTCAGATGATTTGTGTGCTGTGGAAGAAAACCGTCGTCGTATCTTGGAAGAGCTTGGCGGAAGTGGGGCTGAACTTATTGTTCCTCAGCAAGTTCATGGGGACACTCTCGTCTCCTTTAATCATCCTGATGAGATAGCCTGTGGTATGCAGGTAGCACAAGAAGGTGCCGATGGGGTGATAGTCGCTCTTGACAATGTTGCCGCTATGCTTGCTTTTGCTGATTGTGTCCCTGTGATTATTGTTGGCCCTCCTGCTTCGTTTGCCGTTGTTCATGCGGGATGGCGTGGCGTTGATAAGGGTATTGCTGTTAAAGCACTTCATATGCTTGCAGAACAACAAGCGGCGCACAGCCATCTTTCTGTTGTTGAGTATTGTGCGCAAACAAACGTCTACCTTGGTCCCTATATTCATGCAGAATGTTTTGAAGTTTCTGAAGACCTTGCTATTCATTTTGGAGACATGTTTGGCGTGTCCTGTATGTACGACAAGCGTCATGTTAACTTAGGATACGCGTTGCGCGCTCAACTTGTTGATGCGGGTGTAGATCCTGCACGTATTGTTGATCTTGATCGTTGCACTGTCTGTAATCACGATACCTTCTTTTCATATCGTGCTGACGGGGGTCAGACCGGTCGTCATGCGGCTGTTGCTTTGCGTATGAAATCATAGACCTATCGCGCCATCGCAATAATAAGCGTTTAGCATGCATAAAAGAGAGAAGAGATGATTAAAGTATGTCAGTAGGAAGTCGTTATAGTCGCATTAAGGATGCTGTGGCTAAGCAGTGCTGTGCGTGTGATCGTGACCTTCAAGAGGTTACCGTTCTTGCAGTTTCTAAAACAGTTGGTCTTGACAAGGTGCAAGAAGCTATTGATGCGGGAGCATGCGCATTTGGAGAGAATCGCCCTGACGAGCTTATGCGCAAAGCGAAAGCATTTCCAGAAGTTGCTTGGCATTTTATTGGCAATATTCAATCCCGTCGCATTAAAGATATTGTGGCTCATGCTGATTTGATTCATTCGGTTTACAAGCTCGAACATCTTCCCAAGATTGATGCGGCTGCAGCTGAGCACGGTAAGTGTCAGGCAATCTTGCTTGAAGTTAATGTTTCGGGAGAAGAATCTAAGTCAGGAATGGCACCGGATGAGGTTTTTGCAGCGCTGAAAGCAGCGCAAGCCTATACGAATCTTGTTGTCATGGGCCTTATGACTATGGCGCCACGCAATGGAGCAGAAGTAATTGATGCGACTTTTTCGGGATTGCGCGATTTACAACAAACGCTACAAACGGCTTGCGCGAACGAGGGTATGGATCTGTCTCTTCCGGTGCTCTCTATGGGTATGACAGAGGATTGGCCAGAGGCTATTGCGTATGGTTCAACTATTGTTCGCATCGGACGAGCAATTTTTGATGATACATTTGAGTAGAGTTAACGTCTTTTTAGCATTTGTTTTACGTGAAATGGTAGTATAACAGCCTGTCCGTTTCTAAAAATCGTTCCTGTAAAGATGATTTAGAGACTGAGGATAAGGAGAATGAATTTCTATGAATATTCCTGGTTCGGGTCGTGCTTCTGAAATATTTGGTGGCCTTAAGGATCGCATTACCGGTTCAGTGCGTCGTGATCAAGATCAAGAGTTTTTTTATGATGATGCGTATGCTGAGTATGGCGACGAGACATATGGCACGCAGTTTGATCAGGAATTGCAGAGTTCATATCAAAGTATTTATGACGATGCATACTATGACGAGGGGTATGAGCGCTATGCTCCAAGTGTATCTGATATTGAAAGTGAACGCTTGGGCGTTACTACCGCTTCTTTGGTGACTAGTGATGATATTCGTTTTAGTTCCTATAATAAGGGAAACCAGCATGCGCAATCAGCGCCTGGTAGAGACCTCTACAATGCTCGTGATGAGCTACTGTCGGGAGGTAGTGCTGCTATGATGCAGGAAACATCAGATAGTGCTGATGCTACCGCACCTTTGACGGGACGTGAATTTGTTTCTGACTATGATGATTTCGTTTCGCCTTATCAGGAAAAGCGTGAAGCGCGCGAGCAAAGAGCGCCTCTGCAAGAATCGAGCACGACAATCCGTTCTCGTGGTTTAGATAATCTTTTTTCTCCTACTGATGTCCCCTCAACCACTCAGTCTGTTTCTGCGGCCGCGCCGGAGAATGTAGCTGCGTCTTCGGTGCGTGGTGTTCAAAGTGGAGGAGGTCGTGACGTACAAATTGTTCGTCCCTTACGCTATAACGATATTGAACAAGTTGCTTCTTTACTTAAAGGTGGCGCCATTGTTGCATTAGTGCTTAAGGGTACTGATCCTGAACTGGCAAAGCGCATGCTAGATTTCTCATTTGGTGTAGCAAGTGCTCTTGATGCACGAGTTTCGTGCCCAGCTGATAAGACATTTGTTATTTCATCAGGCGCAGATTTATCTTTGGAAGAGAATCATCGTCTTCGTCAAATGGGTATTGGATAAAAGAGCGAAAGAGGAGTGTAATGATTTCATCAATTTTGGTTGCTTTGGCTGATACCTATTCATTGGTGATTTTTATTTATGTCATGATGTCATGGATTCCCATGAGCAGTGGAGTAATAGCTGATATTTATAGTGTTCTGGGAAAGATTTGTGATCCTTTTCTAAATCTTTTTAAACGACTTATCCCTTCTATTGGAGGAATGATCGATATCACGCCAATCATCGCTTTACTTGTATTACAAT
>CAJMOJ010000056.1 GCA_905215035.1 uncultured bacterium | reverse complement strand
CCTCATGGTTGTTTTTATGACGGTTAATATTGTCGTAACAATACTTGCTCTTCACCGTGAAGGTGAACGCACTCAAGGTGTTCCACCAGCTAGCCCTATCGACCAATTACTTGACGACTATTTTCCTGATTGGTGGATGCAACAACGTTTTCAAAATATGACAGTAAGCGCCGATTTATCAGATCAAAAAGGCACAAATGCATCTTCTACTGAGGGAAAGCAGACCCTTTTCCCAGTATAAAATGATATAGAGGCAAAAGCCAAGAGGCACAATACCGTAACAAGGCTAGATCTTATTACTGAACAATGATCTCCCAAGACATAACGTCTTGAACACAAGCAAAACTTTTTGCTTGCATTGCATCATACGAAGCAAGAACTTCCTTTCCTGCCTCGGTCAATCCCAAACTTCGTGTTGCAAGTTGAGACAAGGCAAGGCGTAAGTCTTGGGGCAATTGTGCCAAGAAAGCCATTGTATCTCCGGTTACTGGATGAGTAAATTCCAGAAAATAGGAATGCAAAAACTGTCGATTTAATCCAAGATTATCAGCCCTACCTGAAGTTCCATACGTAGGATCACCAACAACACAATGCTTAATATATTCCATATGCACACGAATCTGATGAGTGCGACCAGAATACAATTTGCATTCAACCAAGGTATAACCATTATCTTTGGGACCCGCCTCAAATCGTTCAAGCACTTTAAACGTAGTTACTGACGAACGCGCCTGTGGTTTGTCGGATACTTCCATACGTAAGCGATTTTTATCCGAGCGAAATATTGGAGCATCAATAAGACCAGTATCTTTAGCAATATTGCCATGTACCAAGCATAAATATTTACGATTAACATTACGCGAGCGGATTTCATCCTGTAAGGCAAACCCAACATCTTCTGTCTTTGCACATAGCATTAATCCTGATGTATCGCCATCAAGACGATGCACAATACCAGGCCTATCATCTCCTTGAATATGCGCTACGCCTTCACGTCCATAACGATATATCAAAGCATTCGACAGTGTGTTATCAGGATGTCCCGGCGATGGATGACAAATAAGTCCTGCTTGTTTGTTAAGAACAATCAAAGCGTTATCCTCATACACAATATCAAGCGGAATGTTTTGAGGCTCCATAGGAATACGCTCTGACTGCTCTTCAAGTTCGTACACAATGAAATCATCTGCAGCAACCAATGTTTTTTTGCTAACGGTATCTCCATTGAGAAATACCTTGCCTGCCTCAATCTGTTTGACAGCAAAAGAGCGCGATGGATAGAGACCCGACTCAAACAAATACGAATCTAGGCGCATTCCCGCATGCAACCCATCGACTGTATTTGAAAGAAGCGCCATGTGTGCTCTCCCCTATCTCTCTAAGTTATCATTACGCGCCGTAACCAGCTGAGCTATTACGACACCCACAAACAAAATCACACCACAAGTTACCCCTATATCTGCAACATTAAAAGTGGGAAATGAGACAAACAAAGGCGTAATCATATCAATAACATACCCATACACAACACGATCAAAGAGATTGCCAATTCCTCCTGCAAAAATTAAGGCAAGTGCAACCATCTCTACCCATGATGCCTGCTTCATTTCAAAGAGCGCAAAAAGAAGAATCACAACACAAAGTATGCTTGTAAACACTGCAATAAAATCAGTTGCATGAGAAAATGAACCCCAGGCAGCTCCAGTATTGTGCACCAAATCAAAACGAACAAGATGATCAATCCTCACCTCGCCACGTCCTGGCGTAACTAAAAGATGTTCCACTGCAATTTTGGTAATGCGATCCAAAAGAAACCACACGAGCACGCATGCGCCAAATAATAGACCATTGCGTGCTCGCTGATTATTGTGCTTTGTTGTATTCATAAGAGCAAAACGTAGAAAGGCTATCCTTACGCTTGTGCCTTTTCATACCCAATTGCAGCAAGAGCATGAGCACAACGCTCACATACATCAGGATAATCAGGATCAGTACCCAAATCGCGGAAATTCCAGCAACGTAGACACTTGTCTTTTGTCGATGGAGCCACCTCGATTGTAAGTTCATCACCCACATTAAATTCAATACCAGAAATGATCAGCAATTCTTCGTAGAATGCTGAATCAAACTTTTTGAGTACGGCATACATATCTTCAGGAACAGTAGCAACAACAAAAGCCTCTTGTGACTTATTGATAACCTTTTCAACACGCTTTTCTTCTAAAGCTTTAGTTACCTCATCACGTAAGGCCAAAATTTGTTCAAAGTCAGCCTCAACATCCACAGCAGCACCCTCTGGAATTTGTGGAACCATATCAGATGCCTCAGGCCAACCTGCAAGTTGCACGGATTCTGCATGATCCTCAGCCATTAATTCCTCAGGATAATTTTGCCATACCTCTTCAGTGGTAAAAGAGATAATAGGCGTAAGAATACGAACTAAAACCTCCAAGATATCCATCAAAACAGTTTGCGCAGAACGACGCAAGGGAGAATCAGGTGCCTCAGAATAAAGACGGTCTTTAAGAGCGTCCATATATACCGCAGACAAGTCACCCACTACATAGTCATACACTAAACGATATACCTGGTGGAATTTATATTTCTCATAAGCCTCGTTAACGTCATCCAATAATTTCTGAAGACGAACAAGAGCCCACTTATCAAGGTCGGAAAGCTCATCCCATGATGTGATTGCAACTTCATTGTTGTAATCATCAAGCACGCCCAATAAGAAACGGAATGTATTGCGCAAACGGCGATAAGCGTCAGCAATACGCTTGAGGATTTCATCAGAGATCGAAACATCTTGTGAATAATCGACGGAAGCCACCCATAAACGCAGAATGTCCGCACCATAATCTTTCATAACATCCGCCGGATCAATACCGTTGCCAAGCGATTTAGACATTTTGCGACCTTCGGCATCAACTGTAAAGCCACAATGCATAACCGACTTATAAGGAGGACGATCGTAAGCACCAATTGAGGTCAATAAAGACGATTGGAACCATCCGCGATGCTGATCAGATCCCTCAAGATACATCTCTGCAGGGAAATGCAACTCGTCACGTTTTTGGCAAACAGAGGTGTGAGAAACACCTGATTCCCACCATACGTCTAAAATATCACGTTCAGGAACAAGCTCTTTGCTACCACAAACCTCACAGTGAGTATCAGCAGGAAGGTACTCATGAGGATTCTTAGTAAACCAAGCATCAGAGCCCTCTTCTTCAAAAAGCTTTATAACCGCATCAAAGGTTGCCTCTGTTGCTACCGTATTACCACACTTCTCGCATTTGAATACAGGAATAGGAACACCCCATGACCGCTGACGAGAAATGCACCAATCAGGACGATCTGCAACCATAGAACCAATGCGATTCTTTGCCCATGCAGGAATCCACTCAACATCTTCTTCGATAGCCTTCAAAGCTTTTGCACGAAGATCATTTTTATCCATGGAAACAAACCATTGATCCGTTGCGCGGAAAATCACTGGCTTATGGCAACGCCAACAGTGAGGATAGGAGTGCTCAATATCTTCTTGGGCAACGAGCGTTCCTTGTGATTCAAGCCATTCAATAATGACAGGATTAGCCTCTTCAACATTCAGGCCAGCAAACTGAGCCGCCTCATCAGTTAAGACGCCGTTATCATCAACAGGCATCAACATAGGAACATCAAATTGGAGAGCAACAAGATAGTCATCTTGACCGTGACCAGGAGCCGTATGTACCGCACCAGATCCAGAGTCAAGCGTGACGTGGTTACCATAAATCACGGTACCCGTTAAGTCTTGGCGAATAGGACAAATGTAGGTAGTTCCCGCAAGTTCTTTGCCCTTCATAGTAACAACTTCACCGTCAGTATTTTTTACGAGCTCATAGTCTTCCCAGCCAGCACGCTTAGCAACATCATCAAGTAAATCGTATGCCAAAATAGTATGCATTCCTTGGACATCAACCATAACGTAATCGGCATCAGGTGCCAAAGACACTGCCGTGTTGGCTGGCAAGGTCCAAGGCGTTGTGGTCCAAATTAAAATATAAGCAGGATCAGTTACACCCGCTGCCTGAAAAGGAGCAGGGATAGTGATCAGTTTAAAGTTCACAAAGATTGAAGGAGATACCTCATCACCATATTCAATTTCTGCCTCTGCAAGTGCGGTATGGCAATTTGAGCACCAATGAATAGGTTTACGGCCACGATAGACTGAGCCTTTAAGATACATATCTTTAAAGATCTCAACGTTACCCGCCTCGTAGTCATGAGTAAACGTAAGGTAAGGATGCTCCCAATCAGCATTAACACCTAAACGTTTAAAGCCTTCACGCTGGATGTTGACATACTTTTCTGCCCACTCTCGGCAAAGGCGACGCAAAACAGAAATATCAATTGTTGCCATTTTGTCAGGGCCCAATGTCTGCTCAACCATATGCTCAATAGGTTGTCCATGACAATCCCATCCAGGAATATAGGGCGTGTAATATCCCCGCTGCGCATGAGACTTGTTAACAAAGTCTTTTAGAATCTTATTGAAAGAGTGACCCAGATGGATAGGGCCGTTTGCATAAGGAGGTCCATCATGCAAGACATGAGGCTGACCATCTTTATTCTTTTCTAAAACCTTGTGATAAATATCAATATTATTCCAAAATTCAAGTCGTTTTGGTTCATTAGTGGGGAGGTTTGCACGCATTGGGAACTGTGTATGCGGCAGATTCATTGTTTCTTTGTAGCTGTTTGCCACGACCTCAGACCTTTCTCACTGGAATTATTTATAGGATTATAGCCTTACAAGTATAAACGATGGGGTCAACTAGAACACGCTCTCCTGACGCTGCAGTAACAATTTTTTCCCTCAGGGGAAGATTTCTGCCCCACAATACCGTATTATGGGGAATAACATTAACCATTCCCCTTTGGAGATACCATGTCCTACACTATTGTTACTGACTCTTGCTCAAATTTGCCTGAAAGCATCATTGATAAATACAACCTTGTTGTTCTACCTATGATCTTCATGATCGATGGAACAGAATACACCAGTTATCTTAAAGGTGAAGTTACTGACCTTAAACAGTTTTATACCATGATGCGCGAAGGCAAAGTAATCACCACATCTCTTCCCAACCAGTCGCAATCATTAGAAACTATTAAGGCATTACTTGATGAGGGATCTGATGTCTTATATCTTGGTTTTTCCTCTGCACTTTCATCAACCTATGAGTCAATTAGGCTTATGTGTGCTCAATTAGCTGAAGAATACCCTGAACGAACACTTATGACCGTAGATACGCTTGCTGCTTCTATGGGTGAAGGTCTTATGGTAGTCAAGGCTGCTGAACGCAAAGAGCAAGGTGCAACCCTTGAAGAAGTACACGCATGGGTAGAAGAAAATAAACTCAATTTTTGTCATTGGTTCACGGTTGATGACTTAATGTATCTCTACCGCGGCGGTCGCGTATCAAAAACAAGTGCCTATGCTGCAAATATTCTTTCTATCAAGCCTATTTTGCATGTGGATGATGAAGGAGCGCTTATTCCTATGGAGAAAGTACGCACTCGAAAAAAGTCCATTAAAGCTCTTGTTGACCACATGGCTGAAACAGCATTTGAGCCTATCGCTGATCAGACAATTTATATTTCACATGGTGATTGTCTTGAAGAAGCAGAGTTGTTACGCGACCTTATCAAAGAACGCTTTGGTTGCGAACACTTTTTGATCAATTATATTGATCCAGTTATTGGGGCTCATTCTGGCCCAGGGACTCTCGCCCTTTTCTTTCAGGGGAATCCTCGATAGTAAGAAAATTTTCGCGTAAAAAATTAAAGGAAAAAAATTTTTACTGAACGTCAGTTGTAATAATCGAACGGAGCGCTTTTATAAAGCGCTCATTTTCTGCATGGCTTCTAATTGAAACCAAAAAGAAACGATTACCCTCAATACCAGGAAAACCAGTTAAATCCCCTACGGTAAAACCTGCTTTTTGAAGCCTTACAAGCAAATCACTTGTTGTGGCAATACCAAAGTCACGCGCAGCACGTTCCTCAAGACAACACATAACATAATTTGCCTCAGAAGGATACACTTTAACACCAGGTGTTAACGACAACATGCATTGCATCCAAGGAATTTCAGTTTCAAGTAAAGCCTGCGTTGTTTCAGTAAACTCCTCCAAACTTGGAAGAAGTTTGGCAAGCACTTCATGGAACATACCAATAGTTGACCCATCGCTAAACTGCTTAATATGATCAATAGTAGTAGGGTGACCAACAATATACCCCATGGGAATACCAGGCAACCCAAAGTCCTCTGAGAGCGAGCGAACAACGAGCAGATTTTTATAGTGCTGCGTTAAGCGAGCAAATGATTCTCCGCCTAACGCAAGCGTGATATGGCTTTCATCCACAATAACCCAATTACAGGCATCTAAATATTCCTTCAGGGTATTTTCATTAAGCAGGCGCGCGCATGGCATGCTTGGATTTGCCAATACAGCACCATCAAAACTCATGCCTTGATTTTTTGCTGCCTGGGGATTCATGGCGGAAAGAGAAAAAGGATTGATTAGCTTAAGCGGATTGTGCCCAACGTTTGCAACAGCTAAAAAATAATCAGCAGGTGCCGGTGCTGGGATGGCAACATTGCAAGGACGATAGGCTTGTGCCACCGCACTAATCATAGCTGATGGGCTCGTACCAACGAGAAAACATCTCGGATCGACCTCGTTATAGCGAGCCAACATGGTAGCAAGATGAGCGCCCGTGCGATTTGGCGCAAAAGAAAGATCCCCTTCTGCAATTGCATGCGCAATTGCCTGTCGAACACATTCAGGCGTACCCAAAGGGTTAGCTGTACACGAAAAATCGATCCAGTCGATTTCCGCTCTGATTTCATAGGGCATGGTTAGATCGTCACGTGTTGGACTAATCGCGTCCCCAATAATGTCAGTAAATGAATTCAAAGATATACTCGTTCCGTTACGTTATCTCTGAGCTATTTGCTACCTTACCCGTTTAGGTATTCGACAAAAACGTGGAGGTATACCCTACCACATCTAACTCCTAAAAAGAGCATGATAGACTGATTTTGATGGAAAACTTAGGTAAGAATACTTCTTTTTATAGCTTTGGCGCTCTTCGTGCGCCACTTGATCTAACCCTTTTCGCACCATGGACGGGAAATGCCATACTCCTTGTTGATCTCGATGCTTTTTATGCTTCAGTCGAACAGCTTGATCATCCCGAATGGCGCGGCAAACCGGTCATTGTAGGTGGAGACCCAACTAAACGCGGAGTTGTCTCGACTGCATCATATGAAGCTCGTATTTTTGGTGTCCATTCTGCTATGCCCTCCTCTACGGCCGCCCGACTCTGTCCTCATGCCATTTGGACACAGGGCAATTTCTCGCGTTATCGAGAACTCTCCCAAAAGGTTATGGATATTTTATACGCACAATCACCACACCTCATGCAAGTAAGTATTGATGAAGCTTTTCTTGATATAACGCCAACTCGTTCAAATCAAACCCATCCCATTGCCATTGCAAAACAGATTCAGGAAGCGGTCGATGCACTTGGGATTACCTGCTCGATTGGTCTTGGGACTTCTAAATCTGTTGCAAAGATTGCCTCTGATCTCGAAAAGCCACACGGCTTAACCGTAGTCTATCCTGGAGATGAACAGGCATTTCTTTTTCCACTCAAAACAGCCGTTATGTCAGGTATCGGACCAGTAGCGCAAGCAAAACTTGCCAAGTTTGGCATTCGCACCCTTGGCGATGTAGCTCATGCCGACGATTCAATACTTATGCATGTATTTGGTAAGAATGCCTATCTTATGCGTGATCGCTGTCGCGGTATTGACACACCGGTTAGAGATGATCCCGAAGCAGCAAAATCGGTCTCAAACGAAATGTCGCTCGCAAAAAGCATCGCTAATCGTACTGATATAGAAGCGCTGATTGATACGACTGCGCACAAGGTTGGACGGCGTTTAAGAAAGAAGAATTTGGAAGGTAGCACTCTTCATCTCAAAGTACGTTTTGAAGATCTCAGAATCAAGACTGTTCAACGTAGAGTCGACAATCTTGGCACCAACGAGCTTTCATGGTTACCGCTCCTTCATACCATGCTTGACGATGTTTGGCACGAAGGACAAGAAGTCCGGTTAATTGGCGTGGGAGTTTCAGGATTTGATGCACATCCCCACCAAGAGTCCCTCTTTGCCGATGAGGCTAACACCGATGAAGCCACAGCGCATACCCGTGCAAACTTACCCCATCTTAATCACGAGGCACAAGCTTCTCTTTTGCATGCACGAGATATCATTGCTGATAAATTTGGAGATGACGTGCTCCATTTTGGGCACGAAATCAGATCCTATGACAACCTTACCGGCAGTTCTTCACGGCACAACCATAAACAATAGTGCTCGCAGAGCATGATTTGTCTGCAAGCAACAACTCATAGCATCATAGAAGCTACTCACGATAAACAGGGTGGATACGCAAACAGTATGTAAGCTACACGCACCTGTTTTAATTAAATTTAAAGATTTTTTGAGCCAAATGATACGCATGCAAACTTGCACGACGGCCTGCCTCTGTTGGCAAATTTGATCCCGCATTCAAAAGCGTTCGGCGCAAACGACGATACAATTTCGGATTACGTTCATTGAGATAATTCCAAACCTCTTTGCGCATCGCTTCATTTTTAGGTGTTGGCTCCATACGCAAGAAGATCGAACAGATACACATCATCATAGATAAATAATTACGCATGTAATGATAGAGCTTGTCATTTTCAACATCATCCAAATCAACTGAATCAATCATGATTTTAGTTACCCGTACTTGTTGGTCAATACGCGAAAGCATAACCGATTCATTAACTGATTGATCTTCTCGTCCAATGAAATAACGATACGCATCAACATTGAAATAAATCATAGATTTCACATAGGGCAAAGGAAGATACACAAAAATATTATCAACATAAAAACAATGCTCAGGGAGCACAAGCTTTACCTCATCACGCAGTAATTCCGTACGATAAATTACTGAGTGCATCAATAAGTATTGAGAACTATGAAAGTGCCCTACCTCATCCCACGTAAATTCCTTATTAAGAGGAAAAACATTGGTATAGCGCATGGTTGTCGATGAATTCTCAAAGAATTTTTCATAAACATAATTTGCAATCACCAAATCAAGAGGTTGCTTACCAGTCTGCTCTAGCTGTAAGACTTGATTACGAAGGTACTCCATAACAGATACCATAGCATCCTCATCAAGCCAGTCATCAGAGTCGACAACCTTAAAATAGACTGCCTCTGCATGAGCAAGTCCCGTATTAACTGCGCCGCCATGTCCTTTATTTTCTTGATGGATAGCACGCACAATACCGGGATGCTCAGCCTCGAGACGATCAGCGATCTCGGCTGTATTATCTTTGGTGGATCCATCGTTAACCAATAAGATTTCAATATCATCACCAAGTGGCAAGAGCGAATCAACACAATGCTCCATATATTCTGCTGAATTGTAACAGGGCACAGCAAACGATATGGTCTTCATAAGAAATCGAATACCTCACTTCTTTGTCACAGAAAATACACGCAAGACGTTTCACTATAAGTCACTCTATTATCTTGCATACTAAGCAAGGTAGAAAGCGTTATTCGGCTACCGACCCTCTTACCTATCTCAAGTAGATCGACAACCAGATCAGCAAGAAAGCTTGTTATTATGGCTATAGTGCAAGTAGGCAAACGCTTATGAAAGGAACTGCTGTGAGCACCTTTATTGACACCCTGATTGATCAGGCTAAAAAAGATAAACAAACTATCGTCTTGCCCGAGGGCAATGACGAACGCATTCTGGCTGCCGCTGAAGAAGTGCTAAAGCAAGACATTGCTGATCTCATTATCATTGGCAACCCCGATGAAATTGCAGCATCCGGCCATGATCTTTCTGGAGCTCAGATTGTTAATCCGCTCACTTCTCCTGATCTTGAGGACTTCGCAAATCTTTTATATGATCTGCGTAAAGCCAAAGGTATGACCCTTGAAGAGGCTCAAGAATTAGTTAAAGACCCTATTCATCATGCTGTTATGATGGTTAAAACAGGCAAGGCCGATGGGTTGGTCGGTGGTGCAAGCTGCGCAACTATCAAAATCTTATCGCCATCATTACGCATTTTAAAGACAGCTCCTGGCGCACCTATGGTAACTTCCTTCTTTATTATGAATGTTCCCAATTGCGAACTTGGTGACAACGGCACCTTCTTGTTTGCTGACTGTGCGTTATGCATCCAGCCCACCAGTGAAGAACTTGCTCATATCGCAAACGCAGCTGGAGATTGGTATACACGTCTCTTTGGCGGTGAGCCTCGCATTGCCTTGCTGTCTCACTCATCATATCGCTCTGCTAAAAATGATGATTCAGATAAGGTCATGCATGCTATGGAGATCATCAAGGAAATGTATCCTAATCTCAATGCTGATGGCGAGCTTCAACTTGACGCGGCTATTGTTCCCGAAATTGGTGAATCAAAGGCTCCGGGCTCTCCTGTTGCCGGCAAAGCAAATGTCCTCGTATTCCCTGATCTTGACGCAGCAAACATTGGCTACAAACTCGTTCAGCGTCTTGCTGGCGCTGAAGCATATGGCCCTGTTTTAGCTGGCCTTGCAGCACCTGTTAATGATTTATCTCGTGGGTGCACTGCTGAAGACATTGTTGGCGTTATTGCAATCACTGCTGTTCAAGCACAAAATATGTAATCACATACCGCTTTATTGTAATAACCAAAAATTTAGCAATTTCGTTCATTACATATTCTGCTGTATTTATTCCAATTACTCTTACCCACTTATACAACACCCAGCCTCTTTCACAATTGACTGGGTGTTTATTTTTTTGCAATTGTGACCTTGGTATCTATTCATATTGCAGCAAAAATAAAAGCAAAAAAGAAGCATTATGCATAATCTAGGAAGGTAGGTTTTCTTATGTTTGAACCAATAAAAAACCTCTAGAATTTTTTTAAACACTGCTATAAAATTTCACACTACTTGATAAGCCCGCTTTTTACTGTAAATAAATTTTTCGATATTTGTCGAGGAGTATTAATTATGGATAAAAGTAAGCTATCACGTAAAACGCTTCTTATTTTGGCTGCAGCTCTCTTATGTATTGCCCTTATACCACAAATTGCTGTAGCAGAATTTGCTAAAAATGATCCTTCCAATAATGCTCCTTCAGAATTAGCAAGCTCTGAAGAATTGGCAACTCTTGCGGCAGAGCAAGATCCCACCAATGCTGGTAACGCAGAGGTGCACACGGCAATCAGCGAACAAGATGACTCTGTTCAAGATGTAACTACTAACGAATCCTTCTCCCAAAAAGAAATTAGCCCTGTTATTGCACCTTTATCTGATTCTCCTGATTTAGAAAACAAACTCACTCTAAAACTTCATTGGCTTGACGCACAAGGTAAAGAGTATCCTTCTGGATTTCGCGATACACTTCCTGTTTTGGTACGTATAGATCAAAAATCTGGAAACGATGATTACACTAATGGAGACATAAAAGAATTAACGTCTGATACTAATTCTGAAACCGCAAACATCACCATCGAGTTCGATCCTTCAAATGAATATCGCCTTGTTGTTCAAAAAATCAATAATTACAACAAGTCATTTACTATAAATGGAAAAGAATGCGATAGTAACAAAACTGAACTATGTGACCTTGGAGAAACGGGTACAGACTGTCTTATCCTCAAGCAAGATCAGTTTGACAACAATGATGTAGCTATCGATATTTACTTTACAGAAAATACTTCGGTATTTGATCAGCTTCTTAATACTACCGCCCATATTTCATATAACGTTGCATGGGGATCTCACTTAAATCAACCTAAAGCATTGCCTGTAACAATTAAAGGCACTATTTCTCTTAACGAGGACGAGAGTTTTGTTTCATATGAAGAATTATCAAAACTCGACACCATAGTAAACAATCAACGCTATCAAAAACAACTTGAGACTATCTATCCACAAAATACATCTAAAGACGGATCTTTTGAGTATGAGAGCACTGTTACTGATGGATCTAAAACCGTTTCAGGGGCTTGGATGGATTCGATAAGTGACTTACCCTATTATCTTTTTGCCAAAAAGATCGATAGCAACGGTAATGCTATTTACTGTACTAAAAAAGTTTCTTATGCCTTTGAAGCTTCCGACATAGAAGGCTACACAGTATCTGTTTAGCCTCTTGAA
>CAJMOJ010000055.1 GCA_905215035.1 uncultured bacterium | reverse complement strand
CCCTCCAATTAGTCAGCAATGATTTTTGACTACGTATTGAAGGGTTTTTGTATGCTAAAGCGTGTTGTTAACAAATGTTGTCTTAAAGCACACCAACTTCTTGCATGACGCTTTTAAGTTCTTGTGATTGTTCAGGAGTTGCATTTACCAAAGGAAGACGAACTCCTCCAACATTAAACCCTAAAAGATTAAGAGCTTCTTTAACCATAATAGGATTAGAAGTGATAAAGAGTTCATCCATGAGTGGCAATAATGCCTCATGTGCAGTTTTTGCCGCTGCGAAATTCTGCGCAGCACAGAGATCAGTAATTTCTTTCATGCGCGCAGGAGCAACATTGCCGATAGTAGAAATTACACCAGCAGCACCCAGTTTCATCATGTCAAAAGTAAGTGCATCATCACCTGAATAAACATCAAAACCTTCGGGAGCATTATCGATAATGGTGCGCACCTGGTCTAAGTTTCCGCTTGCCTCTTTGATTGCTACGATATTTTCGCAGTCGCGGGCTAAGCGCAAAGTTGTTTCTGGTGTCATATTAATAACACATCGGCCAGGAATATTATAGAGAACACAGGGTAAATCTACTGCTTGAGCAATTGTTTTAAAATGTTGATAAAGACCCTCTTGAGGTGGCTTGTTGTAATACGGTACAACAAGCATAAAACCATCAACACCAAGCTTTTGTACATCTTGCGCAAAATCAACGGTGTCAGCTGTGCAATTATCACCAACATTGGCAATAATTGGAATCTGTCCCGCAACCTCAGAAACAACTGCCTCAAAAAGCTTCATTTTCTGGGGATAAAAAACCGTTGGACTTTCCCCTGTTGTGCCATTAATAACAAGAGCATCCGCACCGCCCTCAACCAAACGTGTAGCTAATGCTCGTGCCTGATTAAGATCAAGCTCTAAGTTTTCATCAAACGGGGTAACCATTGCTGGAATCATGCGACCAAAACGAGGTGCTGAAGTTGGCATGGTAGGTAACTCCTATCGTTCGTATGCTCTAAAAACAATCAAATAAGTAAACAAATATTTTGAAAATATTGTATTACAAGTCAGCCTACTTATGACATGAAGTTCTCTAAACCAACAATCAAACCAGAAGATGAACCAGCGCTTCTTATTCCAAGCAATACACCAGGCATATACGATGTGCGATCCCACGAATCATGACGTAGCGTAAGCGTTTGACCCAAAGAGCCAAAAATAACTTCTTGACTTGCAACATAACCCATTGAACGGACAGAGTGAACAGGCACACCCTCAACAAGCGCACCGCGCGCTCCTTCCATTTCTGGCAATTCTGTCTCTTTACCAGGAGCTTGCGAATTAAAGCCACGTGCCTCAGCGATAATTTGAGCAGTACGTACTGCGGTTCCTGAAGGTGCATCCTTTTTGTTGCAGTGATGTAGTTCAATTACTTCAGCTTCAGGGAAATAAGGAGCTGCTGCCTTTGCAAACTCCATCATCAATACCGCACCGGTCGTGAAATTAGGCGCATAAAACAATGTGGTGCCGTCAGACGCTTTTGCTATCAGAGATTCAAGCGTTTCATTGCTCAGTCCTGTGGTACCCACAACACAATCAACACCAGCCGAAAGTGCAACTTCGAGAGTTTTCGCTACGACATCAGGTTGCGTAAAATCAACCAATACATCAAAGCTAAGAGCAGCAAGGGCATCCTCAATAGAAGGAAATGTTGGAAACGCCTCAGCACTTACGTGAGGATCTATGCCTGCAACAATTTCCATATCATCAGCAGCAGTAACCGCATCAACAACAGCACTACCCATGCGCCCACTATATCCTGAAACTGCAACTGAAATCATACTGCATCTCCTTGTCCGCGATGGTGCTATACCCATTAATGAGCATATATAAAAGAACTTATAATAATTGTAGAGCTTCTTGCTTACTTGCTGGTGAAACAAGTGCTAAAAGGGGTTCTTTTGTTAAGTAGGTCTGTGCAAGAGCACGTATTTCCTGAGCGCTTACCTGACTATAACACTCAATAAGCTCATCGAGTGTTTCATAAGGCAAGCCAAGCGCCGTACGTTTACCAAGTCGATTCATATGTGCGGCAGAGGTCTCTAATCCAAGCGCCAATTGACCACAAATCAAATCAATATTTCTTTGCAATTCTTCAGCGCTTACCAACTCTTCGGTAATACGCTTTAGTTCAATCTCGATTATGCTCTTTGCTTCAGCAACATTGGCAAGACGTGTACCCGCATATACACACCAAAGACCTGCTCCCTGATAACTACTTTGAGTTGCAAAAACGCTATAGACAAGTCCACGCTTTTCACGAACTTCTTGAAAGAGGCGTGATGACATTGAACCACCCAAAATAGAGGTCAAAACGCTCCCAGCAAATCTACGCGGGTCACCTTGCGCATACCAAGGAAAACCATACACAAGATGTGCTTGCTCAATATCTTGAGTCTTAGTGATGATGCCATCAAAGTATGTTGGCTCGACAAACAGGCGTGTATTTCTCTCCCCTCTTCGCATGGTTGCGAAATAGCGCTCAACTAACGCAATGAGATAGTCATGATCCATATCTCCTGCACAGGCTACAATCAAATTGCCGGTGTGATAGTGCTCGTTATGAAAACGAACGCAATCATCATGGGTATAACATCCTACCCGTTCTTTGTTGCCTAAAATTGGTTTACCCAAAGGCTGGTTTTTAAGAATTGTCGAGGTAAAGAGTTCAAATACCGCATCATCAGGAGTGTCTTCAGAACGAACAAGTTCCTCAATAACTACTTCTCGTTCAGTATCAATAGCACCCTGCTCAAACGTGGAGTTGATGACCATATCAGAAAGAATTTCGAGTGCGCGTTCAATCTTATCGTTAACAAAACGAGCATAATAGCAGGTATATTCTTTTGAAGTAAAGGCATTGAGTTCTGCTCCAAGCGCGTCGAACTGCATTGATATATCAAGAGGCGATCGGGTTGGTGTTCCTTTAAACATCATATGTTCCATAAAGTGCGCCAAGCCAGCCTGATCGGCTTTTTCATCACGTGATCCTACACAAAACCACAATCCCAGAGAAACAGTACGGGTGTGCGGCATAGTTTCACTAACAATGCGAATTCCATTATCAAGCGTTGTAGATCTATAGTCCATAACTATCCTATTCAAAAAAAAGAGAGCTTAGATAACACCATAACCATGTTTTATCACAAGCTCTCAAGTTATAAGGTATGTAGGTAACTAAAGGTAAAAACCGAGATGATTAGTTGCTCGTCTCCATAACTTCACGTAGAGCCCGTGACAGCTGATCAGGACATGATGTTGCACGAGGTCCACACGTTATTCCCTCAAGCTTTTTTATAACATCAACCGCAGGCTGACCTTCTACTAAAGCAGCAATTCCTTTGAGATTTCCATTACAGCCTGAGGTGAAAACGATATTGCTTACCGTTCCATCGACAACATCAAAAGAAATACTCTTTGAACAGGTTCCTTGCGTTGTATAGCTATATGATGTCACTACCAAACACCTCTAATCAGCTTAGCGTTCGCTGTTATTGCGACGGCGAGGTTTGCGGTTTTCGTGACGAGGTTTGCGATCAGTCTCTTCATTTTCATGTCGTGGAGTGCTTGTAACATCAGGTTTGTCAAGGCGATCAAGACTGATCTTTCCGTTGTCACCAATCTCAATGACTTCGACTTTGACAATGTCGCCGATCTGCAAAACGTCTTCAACTTTACCGACGCGACCATTTGCCATACGTGAAATATGAAGCAAACCATCTTTACCAGGTGTTAAACGTACGAAGGCACCAAAATCTTTAATGCCAACAACTTCACCATCGTAGACCTCTCCCACTTCAGGAACTTTAACAATACCTAAAATGGCAGCCTTAGCAGCAGCTCCTGACTCACTATTAAGTGATGCAATATGAACCGTGCCGTCTTCTTGGATCTCAATGGTTGTGCCTGTTTCTTCTTGAAGACCACGAATGACTTTGCCGCCCGATCCGATCACGTCTCGAATCTTATCGACTGGAATATGGATGGTTTCAATATGAGGAGCATAGGGTGAAATTTCTTCACGCGGAGCGTCAATAGCAGCCAGCATATTCTCCATGATGAAGGCGCGGCCGTCATGTGCCTGTTTAAGAGCGCGCGCTAAAATGTCAACAGAAAGACCCTTGGCTTTGTTGTCCATCTGTAATGCAGTGATGCCATTTTCGGTACCGCAGACCTTAAAGTCCATATCACCTAAGAAGTCCTCAAGACCTTGAATGTCGGAGAGAATAACAATATCATCGCCTTCTTTAATGAGACCCATTGCAATACCAGCAACCGGTGCTTTAATAGGTACGCCAGCATCCATAAGTGCAAGTGTTGACCCGCATGCAGATGCCATTGAAGAAGATCCATTAGACTCAAGGATTTCAGAAACGACACGAATGGCATAAGGGAATTCGTCTTCACTAGGAAGCACAGGTAAAAGAGCGCGTTCAGCAAGAGCACCATGACCAATCTCACGACGCTTAGGCGCACCCATACGACCAACTTCACCCGTTGAATAAGGGGGGAAGTTGTACTGATGCATATAACGTTTACCCTCTTGAGGGTCAATGGTATCAAGACGCTGCCACTCATTTAGCATTCCAAGCGTACAAACTGAAAGCGCCTGAGTCTGTCCACGCTGGAACAGACCAGATCCGTGAACACGGGGAAGGTAGCCAGCAACAATATGAAGAGGACGAATCTCAGTTGCAGTTCTACCATCTGCGCGCTCGCCAGTTTCAATAACCATCGTACGCATTGCATGCTTTTCAAGTGTTTTAAGTGCTGCTGCAATATCAGCGCCCCAAGCAAGTAATTCTTCTTCGCTGAATTCGGTTTCTTTAATTGTAGTTTTCAGTGCTTCAACTTTAGTCATACGAGCATGTTTATCTGCATCTTTAAGGGCAGCACTCATCTGATCAAAGTACGGTTCAATACGCTCAGCAATTGAGGGGTCAGCAACATGAATAGGCCACTCTTTTGGCTGAGGATTGACACGAGCCAAAAAAGCCGACTGCTTCTCGCAGAATGCGGCAATAGCTTCTTGACCAAATGCCATTGCAGCGAGCATGTCTTCTTCAGAAATTTCCTGCGCTCCCGCCTCTACCATAGAGATGTAATCAGCGGTGCCAGCAATAGTAAGCTCAAGATCAGAGTTTTCTTCTTCCTCATAAGTGGGATTTACGATAAACTCTCCAGTCTCGATATTGCGACCAATACGCACACAAGCAGCAGGACCATCAAACGGTGCTGAAGCACACATTAATGCAGCAGATGCGCCAGCAACCGAAATACAATCGGGTGGATTTTCACCATCAACAACCAAGGTAGTTGCAACAACATGAACTTCCTGTTTGAATCCATCAACAAAACCTGGACGGATTGGTCGGTCAATCATGCGGGCTGTCAAAATACCTTTATCTGAGGGCTTTGCCTCACGCTTTAGATAGCTTCCTGGAATACGGCCTACTGCATACATCTTCTCAATGAAGTCAACGGTTAGAGGGAAAAAGTCATAATCTTTTTCCTGTTCAGAAATAACCGCTGTAACCAATACTGTTGTATCCCCTTGGGTAACAACAACAGCTCCAGAAGCCTGTTTTGCAAGTTCACCCGTTGAGAGCGAGTATTGTTTACCGTATAGCTCAAATGATTCGGTAATTTTTTCCATGATTTCTTTTCTTTCTCTTCTTCTATGCCGGATTGCATAAAAGCTTCTTTAGGTTGTCTGTCTGCAATACAGAAATCACAACCAACGAGCAATAGACGTCCCTTACGCTATCGACCGCGTTATAAGACAAAAGCCCGCGTTTCACATGCGGGCTTTTAAGACTTACAAGCTATCAGACTAAATATTGTCGCGGATGCCAAGCTTCTTGATGAGATCACGATACTCATCAATATTGCGATCCTTGATATATTTCAAAAGGCCGCGACGCTTACCAATAAGCATCATCAAACCACGACGAGTGTGATGATCTTTATGATGTGACTTCAAGTGCTCCGTTAAATTACGAATACGCTCAGAGAGGATTGCAACCTGTACCTCTGCGCTACCTGAGTCATGCTCATTTTTGCCAAACTCTTTGATAAGTTCTGCGGTGCGCTCTTTTGAAATAGAGTCTTTGTTAGCCATGTGTTTCCACCTTTCTTTACGTTTCTAAACACTTCAAGCTGAGTCCAGAATGAAGGTGGTTCATACCAAACTAAGCAAGAAGCTATACTGTAGGCTAATACAGCAACAATTAATGATACGAGTTTTGGGACGCGTGCGCAAGAAAAGATTTGGCCTGTGTTGAATTAATGAAGTTCATTCCGATTAGCGGTATGCAATCCCTTCAATTCTATTATAAAAGCGCATTTTGCAGGAGATATTCAAATGAACGTAGATGCATTTGAAGATGATTCTCTATAAGCATTTTCTCAACTTGAATCAATTCGCGCTGAATTAAAGGATCTACATCAGTTGTAATCATTTCATTAAAAGTAGCGTAGAGCAATTTGTGTAGCCAAACAATATTCAGGGCTGACACAGTAATTGTTTCGTACTGTGGTCTACATGCTTGACAGACTACTCCTCCTTCAATACTTGAGAAAGCGAGCAATGAATGATGTTGTGCTGCATGAGCGATAGGTACTGTCTCACCACATCCAATACATTCAACAAAACTCGGTTTAAAACCACAAAAAGCAAGTGCTTTTAGAATATAAGCAAGCGATACCGTAACATAGCAAGAAGGATTTTTTTCAAGATCGGCGCATTTTTGAATTGCATCAAATGCAGCGTTAGTTAGTTCATAAAGTTTTGGATTAGGAAGCTCCTCCACAGCAGCAATACAGCTAAATTCTGCAATAGGAGCACTCCCGATCACGGCAGCGTAATCGGTCCATATGGCTTCATGGGCAGTAATAAGTCTGCACTCAGTAATAATATCGAGTGATTTTCCTTTGACAAGAAGAGCATGACATTCATTTCCCACTTCAAGACGAGAAGAAAGCGATGAGGTGGGCTTGCGGGCACCTTTAGCAACCGCCTTAAAAAGAGAGCCATCAGAAGCAAGTCCTGTGATAATTAGATCGGTTTCTTTAAGTTTTGTCTTTTTGCAGACAATAAAATCTGCACGAAAGGTTTTTGTACCCATACTCTAATACGCAAAAAATTTAAGGGAGGTAAACAATATCCTATGCCCCCTCACCATAACCAAACCGTCTAATCTGGTTAAGATCTCGACGCCAGTTTTTACGAACTTTAACATTAAGATCAAGAAAAACACGACAGCCGAGCAGTATCTCAAGATCCTTACGTGCCTGAGAACCTATCTCTTTAATTGTTGAACCACCTTTACCAATAATGATTCCCTTTTGCGAATCGCGCTCTACGTAGATTGTTGCAAAAATGCTTTCCAAATCTTTGCGGCGGTTATAAGTCATGTCATCTACAACTACACCAACTGCATGTGGAACTTCATCGTAGGCTTGATATAAGATCTTTTCACGAATAAATTCAGCAATAAGTACTTCAATAGGCTGATCAGTTTCTGTGTCTGCAGGAAACCACAAAGGACCAACCGGTAAAAACTGTGCTGTAAGTGACAAAAATTCCCCGATACCCTTATGATCTTTAGCAGAAATTGCTACAACGCCATTCCAATCGATAAGTTCTTCTGCACGATTTCGTTGCGCTGATATTGTTTCTGCATCAACAAGATCGATCTTGTTGATAACAAGTATTTTAGGTATATGGAGTGGTTTGAGGTGAGCTAATATCCATTCATCCCCCCGACCGAGGGGCTGAGAGGCATCCAGAAGAAAAGCAATGACATCAATTCCTTCAAGTGATTTTAATGCTGTAGTATTGAGTTCCTCACCCAAAGAGTCATGAGGTTTATGCACGCCAGGAGTATCGACTAATACCATTTGATAGCAGTCGGTTGTATAAACCGCTCTAAAACGATGACGTGTAGTTTGTGCTGTCGGAGATGCAATAGCAAGCTTTTTACCCATGATTGCATTAAGAAGAGAAGATTTGCCCGCATTAGGTCTTCCAAGAAGCGTCACAAAACCAGAATGGAATTCACCTTGCGCATCAGTATGCAATGAATCAAAAGTCACTAAAGAGCCTTTCTATACCATAACTCCCAAATAAAGAAACATCTTTGGAAGAAAAATAATGCATCCTACAATAAGTGATGCAATCGAAAAAATAAGCACCGCCCCTGCTGCACAATCTTTAGCATCACGTGCCAAATCATGGTATGAGTCAGTCACTAAATCAACAGCAATTTCTAATGCGGTATTGCCAACTTCTCCTCCCAAAACAAGGCATATGCAAAGCGTAAGTACAATCCATTCAATGGATGATATATGGAACAAAAAACCAAGAATTACAGCAAGTAAACCAATGCAGACCTGAATTTTGAAATTTCTTCCTGAAAAGCAAAGCGTAATACCACGAAATGCGCAGCTAAAAGCATTTGCTATCGTAAATGAAGGCGGTTTCATGAGTGGTATTCTTTCCAAGCACGCAAAAGCGTATCTTCTTTGTCTTCCATAATACGTGCTTCTTCTAGGTCAATGTGATCATACCCATTGAGATGAAGTAGTCCATGAACAACGAGAAGGCGAACTTCTTCAGCAAAGGTTGTTTTATACTCTTGAGCTTGTGTTCGAGCAATATCAGTGGCGATAATGACATCACCCAATTCATATTCAGGAAGAAGCGCCACATCAATTTCTTCATCATCAAAAGGAGTATTGTCGCATTCGAAAGAAAGGACATCTGTTGGGCGATCAATGCCACGATATTCACGATTGAGTTCATGGATACGATCATTAGACACAAACGTAATCGTAACATCAGAATTATCAGGACAGGAAAGCTCTTTTAAAACAAAAGCAGCAAAATCTTCAAGTGCTAGTGTTTCAAGTTCGGCATCGGGTTGTTCATAGAGAACCGTAATTTCCATCGTCTTATCCTTTTGTTCCTAAATTACGCTCTTCGGCCTTTGCGTATGCCGAAACAATCTTTGCAACTAAAGAATTTCTTACAACATCAGTCGAGTGAAAATCGCAAAACGCAATCTCATCAAGTGAATCAAGTATAGCGCGCACCGTCTTTAATCCGCTAATCCCTTTAGGAAGATCTGTTTGCGTGATGTCGCCGGTAACAACCATCTTAGAACCCATGCCAAGTCTGGTAAGAAACATTTTCATTTGTTGTGGTGTTGTATTTTGCGCTTCGTCCAAAATAATGAATGCATCATGTAAGGTGCGCCCACGCATAAAAGCAAGAGGAGCAATCTCGATTGTCCCTTCTTGAATCAATTTCGTTGCACGTGCTGGATCCATCATTTCATAGAGTGCATCATATAAAGGACGAATATAAGGATCAATTTTTTCAGTGAGAGTTCCAGGAAGGAAACCCAGGTTTTCTCCTGCCTCAACCACAGGACGAGTAAGAACAATACGCCCTATTTCTTTTCGATTAAGCGCTGCCACTGCCATAGCCATAGCAAGGTAGGTTTTACCAGTACCGGCAGGTCCTATTCCAAACGTAATAGTATGGCTTCGGATTTGGTCAATATACGATTTTTGAGTTGGTGTTTTAGGGCGGATAACACGTCCTTTATAGGTAAGTACAATTTCATCTTTAAGGGGGCCTGGAGCAAACTCTCCTGTTTTGAGGAGCGCTAATGCACGTTTAATATGATCAAGCGTAATCGTCTCCCCTACGCTTGCTTGACGTATTAGGTCAGTAAACAAGGTAGTGATTGATTGAACGTCAAGCGCGTTACCCTCTATCATGACAAGGTTTCCCCGCAAGGTTATACGTGCCTGTGAAGCATCTTCAATAACATGAAGAAATTCATCCTGCGTGCCAGTAATTCGCACAGGGTCAATATCATCAGGAATAGTAATAAGTACTTGTTCTTCATTCATGATTTAAACATACCAGTTTCATCGTAATCTGTCATAGTTAACGGTAATAAGGATCCTATCGGATGGGGTTGCGAAAGTGCAACATGATAATAGGACTCCGACATAGCAAGACCATCTTGCTCTACTAAAACATACTCTGTAGTACCAATGCGCTTGTGCGCTTCTGTAGTTCGTAAGGTTTGAGACAACTCTCCTAATATCTGCGCTCGTCTAGATTTTACCGCAGGATCAACGTGATCATTACGACTTGCTGCAGGAGTCCCTTGACGGATTGAATACGGAAACACATGTATTTTACTAAAGCGCGCATAGTTACTTAACACAAGCGTTTGCTCAAAATCCTCTTCCTGCTCTCCAGGAAATCCAACAATGACATCAGTTGTGAGCGAGAGCTGCTCTATAGTGTCGTATGCTTTTTCACAAAGTGCTGCAAAATACTCCGCATTATAGGGTCTATTCATTTCTTTAAGAATGCGTGATGAGCCTGACTGCAAAGGAATGTGCAAATGGCGACATAACCGACCATCAGAGGTTGCTAAAAGCCTCAATGTTTCATCCGAAAGAGAACGTGGTTCGATTGAAGAGAGACGATACCGCACCGAATTATCTCGCTGCAAAAGCTCTTTCAAAAGTACCGGTAATGACCCATCGACAACATGATAAGAACCTAAATCAATACCTGTGAGAACGATTTCTTTCACACCACAAGAAATCAAATAATCAACTTCTTGCGTAATAGCAGATAAAGAACGCGACCACGCTTTTCCGCGTGCAATATGAACAATACAGTAGGTGCAAGCGTGATTACATCCATCCTGCACCTTAATACCAACGCGTGTGGGAAAAGCACTCCCCACTCTTTCGAAACTATTAGGTTCATCAAGTAAGTCCGTTTTATCTACGACCGTGATACGTTGATCAAGATTCGCATAAAAATCTGGATTGATAACTGCTGCACATCCCGTTACAAGTACACGAGCATGAGTATTAGTGCGCAAAATGCCACGAATTGCTTTGCGTGTCTTTTTTTCAGCCTGTGCGGTAACGGTACAGGTGTTAACAACAATAAGGTCGGCATCTTCAAGCGCAACAAGCTCTGATCCACGTGCACGATAGGATGAGGCAATAGAATCGGATTCAACGCGATTAACTTTACAGCCCAGATTGTAAATTGCAACTTTTGTCATATCGGCGCTTATCTATTCATCTAAAAAGTAGGCCAATGATGCCTGTACAAGGGCAACTGCAACAACCCCTGCAGTTTCTGTTCTCAAAATTGATGGACCAAGTGACACACGCTTTACGCAAGCCTTGCTTGTCTCAAGCAACGTGATTTCTTCACTATCAATTCCACCCTCGGGACCAATTACAACAATAATACGCTTGAACATGGAATACTGATTAGTATTTTGCAGCCATGCAATAGTTTGTAGAACACTATCCGAACAAAGCGCTTCTTCCCAACATACCAAAACAAGATCATCAGAGGTAACGCTATCGCAAAAGGTATCAAATGGCATAAATGGCAACACTGATGGTATGGCTGGTTGGCCTGATTGCATGGCGGCCTCACGTGCTATTGTCTGAAGGCGAAGTTGCTTTTTTGCAACCTTAGTATCATCGATACGCACAACACTTCTTTTAAACTGAGTTGGAATAATAGTCTCAACACCAAGTTCAGTTGCCTGCCTCACTACTCGATCTATTTTGTCACCTTTAGCCAAACCTTGCACTAAAACCAAAGGGGGTCGTGTGTGATCGATATCATAATGTTGGGCTATTTTTACCGTGATCCCATCAGATGTTATCGCTGTTATCACAAGCTCAAAATAATCACTTGCTGCATCAACAACGCTGATATGTTCGCCAGGCTCAAAACGAAGAACCCGCGCATGCTTGGCATCCTCAGCCGTAAGCTCAAGCAAGAACTCATCGTCAGTAATTTGTGCAAGTACCTGTTGGTCTAAAAAGAAATGATGAAGCGCCATAAATCTCGATTCTATGCATGCAGTATACAGCGATTAGTTAAATGCATCGCGTAATTTTTGAAGGGGGCTTCGTCTATCTGACACCTCTTCACCCATCTCTTGTGCAAGCTTTTGCAAGATCTCACGCTCTGATTTTGAAAGACGCTCAGGTATATGAACTTCAGTATGAATGTAGAGATTTCCACGATCAGAAGGATTGTTGTAACGGGGCATGCCAAAGTCTTTGACCTTAATAACCTGCCCATATTGACAACCTTCTGGAATTGGAATGGTTACTGTTTCATCTTCTAAAATCCCATCAATTTCTAGTTCTGCACCCAAGGCAGCTTGAATCATTGAAATTTGAATAGAACAATGAAGATCGTCGCCTTGACGTTCAAAGAACTCGTCCTCTTCAATGGAGACGGTGATCACCAAATCCCCTGATGCAGCACCTCGTATACCCGCTTCACCATAACCAGAAATACGAATTTTTTGCTGATCATGAATTCCTGCAGGAAGATCAATAGGAATACGCTGTCTATCGGGAACGCGACCTTGCCCATCACATTCTGGACAAGGATTGTCAATGATTTCACCCGAACCACCACATTGTGGACAGGTTGAAGAGGTTTGCATGTCACCTAAGAAGGTATGTTGAACTGACGTCACACGACCTGTACCGTGGCACTCAGGACACGTTACTTCTTTACCGTCGGGTCCTAAACCAGTACCATCGCAATCAGGACAGGGCGCAAGTCTGTCATAGGCTATTTCTTTATGATATCCCGTCGCTGCTTGCTGAAGGGTAATACGGATTCCCACACCCATATCACGACCTTCACGACGCTGTTTGTTGGCACGACCTCCACCTCCAGCACCGCCAAAGAAGGTAGAGAACAAATCACCCATACCAAATCCGCCGCCAAAGAGGTCTTCGAGATCAACATATCCCGTTCCTGCACCGCCGCCTACACCGCTACCAACACTGCCAAAACGGTCATATTGAGCTTTCTTACGCGGATCAGATAAAACATCATACGCTTCATTGAGCTCTTTAAAGCGATCTTCTGCATCAGGCGCTT
>CAJMOJ010000054.1 GCA_905215035.1 uncultured bacterium | reverse complement strand
TTGCATCGTTGGGCAGCCAAAGGTAAAGCTTGCCATCATCAAGGTATGAAGGTGCACCATATTGTTGGACTTGATTGTCAATCTCAAGCTTCCAGTTAACAATAGGGACTGACTTGTTTTCCCCATCTGCAAACTCGCTCGAAAGATCGATAGCAATCATTTGCACTTTATCTTTCTCAGGCAAAGCGCCACCGAGAGCTACTACATCTGACCAACTGTTTATACCTTGCGTATTGAAAGCCGTATCGCCAATACCTTGGAACTCTTTAATACTATCAACGTAAACAGAACCACCCGTAACGATGGTGTATCCACGTAATCCGCCAATACAATACATCTTTGGATTAGTACTTGTTGTAGAGGCAACGCTCGTTACTACGGTACCACCCGTAATCTTGATAATATGCTCAGTGTTTGATGCGGCTCCATGAGCACATCCTTGACCAATCGCATTACCATGTGCCGCTCCTCGCGCATTCACATAGCCACCATTGATAGTGATGTCACCGCCAACGGAATGGAAACGAGCAGCAGTGCTATTCAATGTAGACGGATAGTGGCCAACAAGTGTTTGATCACCTCCACTTACTGCAGTGTTGTAATAACCATACGGATTTGTTTCACTTCTTGTTGTTGGAATTTCAATGGCATCAGGTTTAATGGTGCCCAATGCTGCACGCGTGCCCGCATTGGTATATGAACCGCCGATGGCGGCTCCGCAACAACCACCCTTAATATCAAGATTGCCGTTATTGATAGTGATTTTGGTTCCAGAACCACCTAGACCACCACCAATACCAGCACCAGCAGAAATTCCGCCATTATATACGTAGAAAACGTCGCTTGTTATATTTCCACCATTAATGACGATGGTGCCTGAATTTTCTTCTGTCGAACCACCGATGGAAGCTGATCCACTTCCCGCACAGGTATACAAGGATCCTGGTTTTGCTGAATCAAAATCAGACAACGCATGACCCTTTGTAACGACTGTTCCATCAAGCAATGTTTCAGTCTGGGCAACCATACCGTCTTTTGGCTCAATAATGTCATCGAGATTAAATTTGGAACCACCAGCTTTGATATTGGCGCGCTCGTCATCAATAACAAGAACTGATCCCCATCCACAACGAATGCCGGGCCAGCCATTAGCCGCTGTTGTGTAGGTATTCTCTAAGCTATTTGCAGTGTCATCAGCAATAGTTAAATACAGAGTTGTTTTATGGATAATTTCGTCCCCATACGTTGCGCGTGTTTGCGATGGGGTATCCATCACATTGTTGATCATATTGATTGGCGCTGTTGCACTCGTTAAAATATTAACGCCTGCTAGGGTAAGGTCTGCCTGAACACCTGCATCAATTTGAATAGTATTTGCTGTTGCTACCGACTGATTAACATTACGCACTGCAATAGGTTTAGAAGATTGAATGTGTAAGATAGTGCTCTCAAAATAGCAGTCAGAACCATCTCCTGCAGCACTACCTACCGTGATGCTTCCCGACCCTGCACTTTTAACTTGGAAGTCACTACCAGCAAGCGTGGTCCAATCATTTACTTCTGAGAGAGCCACAATATCTTCGGCCTGAGGAGTTACTTCACTTCCAGACTCTGAAGTAGTGCTTGATTCTGATGAGTCAGAAACTTCTTTATTACTATTTGCATTGTCTTCAGATGTTATAGAAGTGTCCTGTGAGATATCTGGTACTGCAGTGACATCTTCTTCTTGGACAACACCCTCAACTACTGATCCCGTTACAGGTTCCGCATATGCATAAGAAGCAATTGAGGGAACACAAAGACCGGTGACAAGAGTAAAAGCAAAAAAGCAATTAAGAAGCTTTGCCTTTATCGATAGCGTCTTCATTGTTTTCTCCTGACCTTTTTCTAGTGCGTTTGATTGTGGGTTTAATTTGGTTAGGTAATGTATGGGTTACAACCAGCGTATAAATAAAAGAGGCGATCCAGATTTCATCCACTTAATGTCTGAATACCTCTGTGTTGTATGAAGAAACCACAGATGTATTCAGACACTGAGAAATCTGATCGCCTCAGTGCACAAACGAAGGTTGTTATAAGAGTGTGGGCATAAGGTGCGAGGGCGTGAGTGTAGGTCTGTGATCCCTTTAGGACACGCGAAGATGTTCTAGCTAATGCGCTAGAATGAGACCCCCCCCCGTGAGGTATTTTTGATCTAGAAACAAAACGAGTAGAACGTATCTGTTCTACTCGAGTCTTAGTTCTAGATATGTATGAGGGAGCATATGTGTGTACGCGTCCGTACATAAACCATGCATCTCCAACTGTTGCCCGAATAAACAGTTGTGTTAATAATGGCATCTTTTTGTCACAAGCGCAAATGTTTTTGGATACGAACGTATATATTTTTGTCATATAAAACTATATGGACAAGGGAAAAAGATTCCATAATTGCTTACAGATCTTATAACTATTCCCTTTATCTGCTTTTCAGTTTTTACACTCAAGACCCTTCTGTAGAAAAATGAAGGTTGCGACACTCGGTTTCTCTTTTTGTACCGAAAAAATGTTATGGCAAGGATGTTTGGAATGGCTTTGTTCTTGCAATTTTGAAATTACTTGTCATGAATCAAGCCTTTTATGTCCTGATCGTGCTTCTTGCCTTAACGACTTACATGGCGTCGTGTAACCCATCGCCAAGAAAAGTGTCACAACTTGAAAAAATCTCCAAAAAGAGCAATTTCTGGTTCAAAAGTGACTTGCTTGTGTCGTAGCTTGAAAAAAGCTGCAGCGCTCTATAAAAGATGAAAAATCACTATGCCGATAATTGCTCCCGCGAAGGCTGATACGCTAAACATCAAAATTGAACGCGCAAGAGGATGACGACGACCAAAGGTATTACTTACGCGATCGGGTTGTTCACCTTTAGAAAATGCAAGGATTTCACGATACGTCACTAGATCGTTCACCTTTTTTAGATACTCGACCATCCCTAGAAACACCATGCCGATAATCCAAAGCACTAAAAAGAATCCAAACCCAAGCACTTCACCCTCATTAAGATTGGTAAGCACCGAAGAGGGTCCTGTCGGAATAGCAAACCCTGCAATTAGACCAACCAGTCCAACGCCTACTAAACTCCAGGCCGCAACGGTCAACCTGCTCATCTTTTTCCATTCTTGCTTCATTTTCTCTTCCATGATTTCCACGTCTCCTTTCACGAGTTCATCAATAGATGTCTCGAATAAAGAACTCAACAGAAGCAAGCTTTGTACATCAGGATACGTGCGATCAGTCTCCCAATTAGAGATGGTTTGACGCGAAACATAAATACGCTCTGCCAGTTCCTCTTGTGAGAGTCCAAATTGCGCACGTTTTGCCTTTAGTTGTTCTTTGAGTTCCACTCCGACATCCTTTCGTGAATTGAGCGTGCCATGACGCGACCCACACTACCACCAAAGGTCTTTAGCATAGGACAAGATTGGCCTATTTTATCTTGTCAAAAGTCTTTGACAAGTGGTCTGAACGGGGAGAAAGTAACAAGTACTACTTTGCAAACCTGCTGAATAAACCTATTGAAATAAGAGAAGTTGGAAATAGAAGAAAGTTGAAATGAAAAGAACCACTGCATGGTTATTTTCAGAATTACTTTTAAGAAAAAGGGACTGACCCACGTCAGTCCCTAAATCCAAATACATAATTTTTTAGATTGATTCCAATTACCTCTAATTGGTGCGTCTAACTTGATACTTCTTAGTACTGCAAGTTTGGTGTTGCTAATTTGGTGTTGCTAGTTTGGTACTTCTAGCGTGACATTACCCGCTTGCGTACTCGGTAGCTCACACCAAGTACCACAAGTGCAACTACCGCAATACCAGCGATAGGTAACCACGGTGTTGCGTCTCCTGTTTTGGCTGATCCGCCAACAGACGACGCCCCATCGACATTTCCTCGTGTATTAGTATAGAAAGCATTCGAACGAACATTCTCATTGACAACACCTTCAGCAACAACGTTTTGTGCGTTTGGCGCACCTTGCAAAGTTGTCGTGTAGCCATCGCTATTTGCCTCAACTTCGGTAACGCTAAAATGCACACCTACAGGAATTGCGCCAATGACAACAGTCTGACCATGAGCAACGGGAATATCAAGCTCTCCGTTTTCAAGCTGGCCTGCGACAATCTTGCCATCACGTGAATACTTGAGCACACCATTAACCGCAGTGCCATCAGCATTAGTTAATCTAACCTGGAACGTAAAGGCGCGATTGGTCTCACCTTGGTCGCCAGCAACTGTCTTGGCAAACGCAACGGATCCCGTGCCACCCTCAGGATCGAACTCGACAAACTCCTCAGGAGGAACTGAGGTGAAATCGTTCGTCACTACCATATGAGCATTAGCGGCTACCGCACTGTCAGTATTATCGTCCGCCAAATCAGCATCAGCTGCTACCGAGGTGTCGGTATCAGCGGCTACTGCGGCGCTGTCGATCTCAGCGGCTGCTACGCCACCAACATTCTCAAACGTGGTGATGCAATTCTGGTTGGCTTCTGTTTCCTCGACAGTATAGTGGGTTCCTTGGGGCAGGTTCTTGATGATCATGCTTTGACCATCTTTCAAGCTAAACTCTGCCTTGCCATTTGTAACAGTGCCTGCGTTAGTTGTAGCTCCTGCTAAACCAAAGACATAATCGCCTTGGAGCGGCTCATCATCCTGATCAGCCAGATAGACGACAAAATGATAGTCTGCATCCAATGCCTGCTGGCTATCTTGATCTGCAATTACCTTCTTAGTAATCTCAAGATTTCCTAATGAAGGAAGAAGAGGATTATAGGTATTAGTCCAAGCAATCTTGGCAGGACTCGTCAAAGGTACCGGCTCATCGTTGCCGACGCGCATGGTTGCACTTGTGCTCAGCGTTCCATCGCCCTTATCAGCAACGCTTACTTCAATCACACGTGGTGCGGCGTCATAACTCATGCCTGCTTGACCATATACGGTCTCTTGCAATGCATATGTGTAAGTCTTGCCGATATCAGATTGGGTAAAGCTTGCGGTTCCAAGAGTAAATCCATAACTCGTACCACTCGTTGGCTCAATTACCACACGAGAGATTGGGTTACCTTGAGCATCCATCAATGCCGGAGCGTCATCTGATTTAGTGACCACAAACTCAAAATGATCGCCCGCACTAAACTCACGCGATGCGGCCAGATTACCCTCTTCATCAACGGTATTCAAAATCTTTTCTGCATCAAGCGTAAAGGTACCAGTTGCAGCATACGTATTGGTAAAGCGCTGACCTGGAGCAAGCACGCCGTTTTCAGTAATGCCTGAGAAAGGAGTTTCACCGTAACGTAAAACGTGAATAATAGTGCCTGCATTTGGATCGGCAGGATCAGCAGCGTCAACGTGGGCATAGTAATACATAGTACGAACCGATGGGTCATATGTAGTTCCTTGGTAGTTCCAACTATCAACTACCCCATCGCCATCCGTATCAATCTTGGTTGCACCCTCAAGTGCTTCACCATCAAACGTGCCGTTAGTAGTAGGCTGCACCTCGCGCACCTGGTACTTAAATACCACACCTAATTCACTTGTAGCATCAGCAGCAAAACCAAGTTGATCCTTATCAAAGTGCAAGCTTTCAAACTGAACTTGACCCTCAGAGTCGGCTTTAGTGGTTACGCTTGAAGTTGTTGAAGCTAACGTTCCACCTGGCATGGGCTGACGAGCCGCCATACTATTGGCAGCAGTCACGTCAGTATCATAGGTGTAACCCGCAAGCTGTGCAGCAATTTCTTCAGCAGTAAGAGTTGTTTCATCACCTAAGGCAGCCTTGGTTGCGGCATCAGGAACCAGGTAGGCTCCTAACGGTTCAAGGACAAACTCAAAATTGGTATCGGCGCCCTCATGACCAAACAAATTCTTGTAACCGCGGATAACAGGATCGACAACGTTTTCGTTGTAGGTGTTGATAAAATTGGTTGCTTTATAGGCGTCATCTGCGCTCGATGTATCTGTTTTGACCCAGATTTGCTCATAGGCGTTCTCATCATTGGATGGGCCGTCAGACTTGCGTACTTGAATAGGTTCAATATCGAAACCAGTCGTGATGCCATTTTCCATATGAGGCGTTACTTCAATAGTAATTGCATAGACCGATGGGTCATAGGAAATGCCTGCTATAGAAGATCCTTGCGATGGGCGAACTTCCGTGACGAGATAGGTATAGGTTCCTGGTTCGGTAAAGATGGTTACATCATTAGGATCAGGATTGCCTACTGTTCCCGCAATAATAGGGAATTGAACAGAGTCCGTTCCAACCTCATCAGCACTCGGGCGCCAATGCTTTATGTAAGTAAGTGCTCCCTGTGTTCCTGCCGTAGCACCTGCTGGCATAGGAACAGTGCCTTCAGGATTAGAGAACGGAGCGGGGGTCAGAGCAAAAACAAACTCATCGGTTGCTAAGAAGGTACGATTCTCAAGTGTTTTCGTTATTTCAACATGTGGCGTGTAAGCTTGCACGACACGATACTGATTAACAAAGTGGATTGCCGTCGCATCGTAGGATTGTGCCTCATCACCCGCACTCCATGTAATGGTAGTCTGAGCACTCTCATTATTATGCGTTACCGTCTTAGTGCGATCAGCTGGCGTTGTTGCCACCTCAGCGTTGAGGGCAACGTCGCGGAAAGCAAAGCCTGTCGTCTTTTTGGCATCCCATTCATCTTGCGTCATGAGTTGTTTGCTTGGATCGCCCGTTGTGTCACCTGAAAGTGCTGCCGATTCAACAACACTCACCTGAGCATTCTCTGGCAAGCCAGGGATAGAGACACCTTGTCCATGTTTCAAAGATACCGTTGCCTTACCATTCTTAAAGACAACAGGGACAGAAGCTCCCGTTGGAACCCATTGGGTGTCCTTATACTCCATTGAACGTGCCGTAACGGTGCCGTCAGTTTTACCGGTTGCGGTGACCTCAAACGAGAAGGTCTCATCAGGTGCTGTTACGCCACCTTCTGTAACGACGCGATTAGTTACCAATAACTCAGGCACAGAACTATCCTCAACGCGGACGGTGTTGCGAATCATGAAAAGACCGGTGAGATCATCACCAACTAACCTATCAGCTTCCGCACCGGCGTATGCAGCACCCGGTTCACGTTGGCTATCCATGAGCGCGGTGTTTTGCGTTACCGCTGTACGAATATAACCCACATCAGTTACAAACAAGGGTCGCTGATTACCAAACGCATCAGGATAACCAATACCTTGTGCAAGCTGATCATCAGTAAACTTAGTGGGTGAACCATAATCAACAAGAGCATTGGTGCCATACTCAAGATTCATGGTTTTATCAGTAGAAGCCCAGCCATCATTGAAAGCATCAAAGTCACCTAAGGTGTCTCCGCGTGATACTTGTGTTTGGGCTGTAGCGGTAATATAGCGCAACGTAAGATTAACCTCAGGAGATGCAGCGTACTTGCGCATGGTAGCGTTGAGTTTACCAACACCCGCGAGCACTTGCACCCCATCGTCAGCCTCACCCGCATCGGCATAAATTCCGTACTTGCCAAGGACAACGGGGATAACGGTTTGATTGATAGCGTATCCTTCAGGAGCTGCTACCTCTTTGAGGTACATCATTTTACCTGTCGGATCACTACCATCAGAATTGAGCCACTCAGTGTGCGCAGTGCCAATGCTATTCTGCACATACGGTGCAAAAACTAATGTTCCGTGTTGATTGTCAGCAGTGCTTGTTCCAATACTATCCGCCTGGGGAAGGCCGGTTATACCAGCTCCCACAACAATGCTTCCGCGACCCGGCGCAACAGGGACTCCATTAACGGTTACCCCCGTTACCACGTTGTTGGATACCGTTGCGCCCGTTGCCGCACGTGCATCATCCTCATTCTCAAACAAAGCAAATACGCATCCATCAAGGCGATTACCATTGCCATCAACCTTCCATACACGTAATTCGCGCTGTTCGTCAGGGATATAAATTACTGATCGGAACGTACGCGCAAACGAGCTAATATCCAGTACATTAATACCACGATCTGCTGGCATATCTCCTACATAATCAACCGTGTTCAAAAGTGTTTGGACCGCGTCATCACCACCGTTGAGTGCCGCATTCATTGCAGCACCAAGACGCTCGTATTTTTGCTCAGCGGTAAGGGCAGCAACGTCTGCTTCTGAAATATTCAACGCGCGAGCAAGGGCAGCTGGCTCAATCAGGCAATACATCATGCGCATATCAGCCTTGCTGACATCGCCTCCATTTTGACTTAAGTAACGATCAGGTCGTCCTGGCAAGCTTTCGAGCGTACCAGTCAATCGTTTTTCCGTGTCATTCCAGCTGAGATACCAACCATTAAGTTGTCCATCAACCGACCCAGCTGCCTGACGGAGAGCCGCCTCAAGCGCAGCACCTCGAACAGCATTACGGGTGTCTTCGGAATCAAGATCACCGGCCGTATAGCTTACCTCTTTGAGTACATCGAGCGTATTTCCATAAAGAGGATTCCATGTTGTCTGTCCATTGGTTTCATGTTTCAACATAGGAACCGCAACAACTAGACCATTCTTTTGTGCAGCCTCGGTCACAGGATCAAGACCAGGAATTGCAGTTGCCAAGCCGCCGCCTTGGCTCATCTGCCCATAATAGGTATTGCCAGGAACGCCTGTTACATACGAATTAAAGCTTGCAAAGGCACCTGCATCATAGCGATTGGATACACGAAGCATGGTAGTGTCAGGCAAGAATTCAAGTTCCAAATCCGTTGGCAAACTCTTGTATCCTGCAGGAGCTTTGGTTTCACGTAAAACATAAAAGCCACCAGCTTGTGTTTCTGCGTTGTAGCGATCAGAGAAATTAAACGGCTCACCATTAGGCAACGCAAAACGAGCATAACCTTCATCATCTGTTGTAATTCCTGTTAATACAGGCAATGCGTCTGCCGCTACAGCATAATCCCTACCCGTTTCGTACAAATCAAAGGTTGCACCCGCAACAGGATTACCATCTTGATCGACTTTGCGAATTTGCTGGAACAATTGAGGCTGCAAGTTAAAAGAAAGTGCAAGGTTGGAAGCCCAACCACCACGCTCAAGATAGAACATTTTCAACGTATGTGCCGAGTTAGACGCAAACGTGTTCTCATTAAAACCTGAGGTAAACTCATCGGCACGACCTGCTGATTCAAACGAGTCTTTGAGCGTATGAGTTACTCCATTTACGGTAACAGCGCCCGTAGCGAAATTGATCTCAAGGGTTTGTTTTGCATGGAGACCACCCAAATCTGCTACTAAAACATCATCGATAAAAACCCATACGTCATCGTCACCAGTAAAGGAGAAGGTCATAGGATCTGTTGCGGATGTTTTACCATCAACTGGTTGGCGAAAGGGGACCGATAGGGTCATACCAAAATAATGATTAGCAAGAGCTGCATTTGATACAACATTAGCATCAGTTATCTCATGGGTAGTTGCGTCATAATTAAAGACTTCTTGTCCACTATTGAAAGGAAAGAAATAACCCTGTTCTGCATCTGCAGCAGAGGTGTGACGCATAGCAGAGGTATCCCATAAAAGGAACTTGGGATCTGATCCTGTGACATCTGCTTCAGCAAAGTTTTTAGTGCTGTCGTAGTAGTAATTACCTGTGTTTTGATCTAATTGGAACAATCCCTTTACGTCTTCATATGAAGTACGTGATGCAGTATCAAAAGAAGAGGCTGGATTAAATAAATATGCTAACGATTCATTGCCATTGCGTCCAGTAAGAGCAGAAGCAGTATTTGTTGGAAGATTATTAAGCGTAGGGTAGCCATCAGTAAGAGTATTCTTGACGATATTCTGCACAAGTGGATTAGTATCAGTGCCACCCTGATTCCACCATCCACCTGCGTCTGCATTAACACCAGTAACATTACGGCTTGTAAGATTACCAAAAAGAAGGGCGTGGTTAACATTAATGCCACTTGCAATCATAGTATTCCATTTATCTTGCGTATACGCATACGTATCTGCTTCACCATTGATAACGGTATAGTCAAACAAATTTACCGTTGCGCCCGCAGGATCAAGGCCAGGAACCGTATTGTTTGCGATAGCCTGCTGAAGGTCACTACCAGTAATGGAAAACGGCATAATAGCGGCCTCATCAGCTAAGGTGTCTGCCTGCGTGTCTGCTTGCTCAGAAGACTCATTGGCACTGTTGTCTCCTGTAGCACCAGCGCTATCCGCAAGACTGGAATTTGTTGCACTAGATCCGGTTGTATTAGATCCAGTAGCACCGTTTCCATCTACGCTAGTTCCAGCTGCACCATCTTGATTGACAGGACCATTGGACCCAGCTGACTCATTGCCAGAAGAATTTCCCGTAGGATTTTGGCCTGTTGAGTTATTTGAGTCTGTTTGCTCAACTTGATTTTGATTGCCCGGTGCTGCAAGTGCCTCAATGCCTCCTACTGGCATCAAAGATACTGCCAAAATAACACTCGCTGCGACCATAAAACATTTTCGAAGATATACTGCAATTCCGCGACTTTCGTTTACGCTTTGGGTTGGCTGCATCATACGATCCTTCTTCTCTTTACCGCTCTTCTCTCAATGCTTTAGTTACCGTTAGTTAACATGTTAATTCGGGCTTTGATCTGCTATAACGATACTTTGCAATGCTATTGCACATATATTCTTCACATTATAGATAAAGTCAGAGGATACGTTTGATAGCTTTTTATTATGGCTGATCAGGAAGCTATTTATAGAACATGACAATATGAGTGAGTATTCTCAAAAACTTCTATCAATCAAGCTGAAAAACTCTGATTTAGTATTGATCAAACCAGAATTTTGCCATGCCCTATTGTGGGAGAAATTATTGTTCTCCCTTCCTAGAACTTGTGCTGAATTAAGTCTCTATATCTTGGTTTGATATTAGATTCACCATTACGCACAACACGAACCTCTAAAAACATCTCTAATAATTAGAGATGTTGAGTAATATGTTAGAATATGTCTCTAAAAATAGGTCATTTTTAGAGACATTTCTGTCAATCATGCACTATATGTAAAGAAATTTGAGACTTTTTACTCACAGATCAATCATGTCATATTCATAGTTGTACTTATCTTTCAACAACGCCAAAAATTCTCTAGGAGCCATCACAGGTACACTAGATTTAACAAACCCCGTTTTGTCTCTTGTCAACAAATAGTCAGCACGAATACGTTGAGCAATTGCGCGCATCTACCTAGATCCTTGCAGAAAACCAAGAAGGCCGTGAGACATCTTTGTCCCGCAGCCTTCTTTGTCTATTCCACCTCTATGTAAGATGGAACCCTATTTCATATTCGGCTTGAGCCTTGCACTATTTCTAGCGTTTGCAATTCGCGCAAGTTTCATGCAAGCACCATGCGCCACGCGTAAATCTCGCACTCGCTCAAACTCTTACGCAATAATCGCAGCTAACTCCTCGCGATTAGCAAAGCGCATTGCTGTACCACTTGAATCTCCCGCACGAAATACCTTGCCAGACCAAACGCCTTGATCAGCATCAAACTTCTCAGACTTAACAACCCAACGAAATGCAGGGCGATTATTTTTGTCCAGTTTAGCTACCTCATCAGGATATTCCTGAGCAGCAAGCGTGCGATGCAAAGCATCAATCTCAGAGTTGCCAGAAGTTTGCACTAAGCCAAACTCAGGTGAGTACAAAACACCGTTACCAACAAATGCAGTACGCATTTTCTCGCGACGCTTATTCTCAGCCCAAGCAATAGCGGCAAGAGCAATCACCAGAACGACTGCCCAAACAAGGGTCAGTACAGGATCAAGCGGAGCATCCACATGCGAGAAACCAAGCACAAACCAAAGGCCTAAGAGGATCGCAGCGGCGATGACCACAACGATTGCAACAATCCAGTTGTTCTTTCTCATTTTTGATCAACCTTTCCTAATACTGCGACCACTTAAATTGCCTGACGATTATCAGCAGGTGCCGATTGGGTAGATCCCACAGTAGCGCTATCCAATACTTCGTCTTCCAACTTGTCTACATCCTTAACAACTGCCAAGCGACGGCGTACAACTAAAGCGCCATAAATTGCAGTCAAGATAATGCCTACCAAGATGAACCAGTGTACCCAACAATCAACATGGTCAAATGCTGCAAGTGGTGTGTCCTCGTCATCAATAGTCTCACCTGCTGATAATGGAGTTGCATCATCAGTGATAGTTGCAACGGGAGCAGCCAATGGTGCAGCGGCAGCAGCTGCAGCTGGGGTAGGTACACCAGGAGCAGGGGCAGGAGCGCCAGGACCTGCAGGTACAGGAGTTGGGGTAGGTGTTACAGGGATAACTGGAGCAACAGGGGCAGTGTTAACAGTCAAAATACCAAGGTTCTCAACGATGGTATAGTTGCTTGCTAAAGCATTATTCCAATCAATAGCATAAGTATTAACACTATTACCTACGGCGGTTTGGGTTCCGTTAACAGTAAAGACTACTGAGTCATTACCCTGTAAGCCTTCAAGAGTACCAGCAGTATTGGTCAATGCTGCACCATCGAAAGTCTTAGTTGCGCTAGGTGTAGTTACTGTCAAAGTAGCTGGAGTAATTTGATAAGTACGAGTTACTTGACCAGCATAGTTACCTTGGCCAGTAATAGTAACAGTTACCGTTCCAACATTTACCGCATCAGTGTACGTCACAGTGTAAGCATCTTCTGGCAATGCATTACCGTCTGCATCAGTTACCTGAATAGGTTGATTCTGAATCTGCCCGTTATAAACAACATCAGTAGGAGTGCTTACCTGTACACCGTTGTACACTGGCTGATTTGGATCATCCGTTGGCTCAGTAGGATCAGTAGGATCAATCGACTGAGGAACAATCATTAATGAACCATCCTTGATAATGTCGAACTTTACGTTTGCAAAGTTGCCGTCAAGATTCATAAAATCAGTCGATTTCAAATCCATGAACGTAATGCCTGCATCTGTTCTTTTTACAGCTATATCACGATTAGAACCATGTTTCGATAGATCATAGAGATCATTATTAGACCTTGCAGTATATCCCTCAACAGTCTTTTCGGTTCCGTCATACATAAACCAGTTTTCATTTCCAGATATGTATACAATCACTTCATTCTCTGCAGGATTGATGGTGACATAACCGTCAACATAATTTGTGACAGTGACCGTCTTGTAGTTAGGTGAAGTTGCAGTGAAGTCTGCTGCTGTTAGCTCCATGTTGGTTGTACCAGCATCAGTACGAACTGCTTTAGCTTCTTTACCTTCAGCCAAAGTGATCTCTACATTTTGTGCCTCAGTTGCAGAAGAAGTATATCCCTCAACAGTCTTTTCGGTTCCGTCATAGGTGAAAGTATCGTTGTTACCAGTGATGGTGATGTCGAGATTCTCTGCAGGATTGATGGTGACATAACCGTCAACATAATTTGTGACAGTGACC
>CAJMOJ010000053.1 GCA_905215035.1 uncultured bacterium | reverse complement strand
CGTCTTATTGACAAGCTTGAAGAACTTGAAGACTTGCAAAACGTGTATCATGCAATGGATATCACGGACGAAATCGCAGCTGCACTTGATGAAGACTAACTACTTTGCAAGTTTTTTACTCTGAGCTCTTGAGCTGTGTAGGTGATATATATCTTGTTTATTGCAAGGCCTTTCTCCATGAGAAAGGCCTTTTTTCATAGAAAAAATACTTCACGTTAACCATAGAACAACCTGGTCATGGTAAACTAATAACTACGTTCTTGGCATTGAACATACTCTATACACAGCAAGATGCCAAAGGGGTTATTTCGTATATGAGTCAACGGGCGAGTATTTTATCGTTTGATCAGGCACGTTCTCGTGGAGCGCAGCCTGATTTTCGTGCGTCCAAAAAGACATCATCATCTTCGACTCATACTGCTCCTTCTCCTTCTTCACCCCATGGGCGCACACAGACTTATCGGAGAAATGATGTTTCTTCTCAGTCTCATCCTTTAACGTATCGTTCAAGCACTGCCCAAAGCTCCTATGATCGCCGTCATTTTGCAGATCAAGGATACGCTTCCCGTACTTCACGATCGCCTCAAGAAGAGCAAAGAGTTTATGCTCGTAGGCATGCTTCTCAAACTGTTCATCAAAGCGCACAGAGACGTACAACATCGCAACGTAGTTCGCATCAAACACCACAACGTGCTGCTGATCGGATTCGTCATGCGGTTCGTTCAAAAAAAGTAGATCGTGATTTTGAGCGTTATACTCAGCAAACAGAGCGAACGCGCCCGCAAGAACAGACGAGTCGTCCGGCACTTTACCAGATGCAAATGGGGAAAACGCAAAAGCGTTCGACACGTATGCAGCAAGAAGCGAGTGCAACTCGTAAAACACATTCTGCTCGTAAGGAATCTCGTCGCCCTAAATGGCACATGCGAGCATGCATTGTTGCGTGCGCTATTTTGTTTTGTGGCAGTATGCTCTATCAGCCTATAGCCAATCTTTACAACGAAACGCGCTCTTTGCAACAGCTTGAGGCGGAGTATGACGCGCTGCAAGCAAACAATGTGCAAGTGCGCGCTAATCTCGACTATCTTGCGACAGACGAGGGTCTTGAAGAATATGCACACAATGAACTTGGCTGGATTCGCAACGATGAGCATACTGCTCGTGTTGCTGATGTTGCTCAACCAGACCAATCGTCTCAACAAGTTAAGCGTGTCGTAACAACTATTCCTGAGGGAAGCATAGAAACACCTGATACCTGGTATTCTCCTGTATTAGATATTGTGTTCGGCTATTCAGGATAGGGCTGTTATGAGAGAACATCAGACTCGCTTTGCTGCAATCGACATTGGAACAGTTACCTGTCGTTTGCTTATTGCCGATGTTATTGCAGGATCGCTTTTTGAATGTAAGCGTGCAATGAAAATTACTAATTTGGGCGATGGAGTAGACGCAACGGGTGTGTTGTCAGATGCTGCTCTAGAGCGTGTTGTAGAAGCAATACGCTCTTTTGTGGCTCTTATTGATGAGTATAAGGATGAGAATCATCCCGATATTCCTATAAGTGCTATCGCTACAAGTGCCGCTCGTGACGCAAGTAATGCGGATATGTTAGTGGCCAAGCTTTCTGAATTAGGCGTTCATCTGGCAATCATCCCTGGAGAGCGTGAAGCAGCTTTATCATTTGCGGGAGCTACGTATACGTATCGTGATCAGGCGGTGGCGGTGATTGATGTAGGCGGTGGTTCAACAGAGGTAATCTGTGGTATCGGTGGTGCCGAAATCGTCCATCGTCATTCGTTTCAAATTGGATGTCGTCGTATAACTGAACGTTATTTTTATTCTGATCCTCCAACACATGAGGAGCTTGATAGGGCTCGTTTAGCTATCCGTGCAGAGATGGAACCTATTCTTAACGTATTTAAAACATTTAACGTGGATTCAGTGTTGGCTGTTGCGGGGACAGCAACAACGTGTGTCAGCGTAACAAAACATATGGAAACGTATAATCCTTCTTTGATTGATGGTGAGCGTATTACTCGTGAACAGCTTGCTTGTTTGTTGAAGCGCATGGCATCAGTGCCGACTGGAGAGCGTAAAAAGATTGTGGGTCTTGAACCCGATAGGGCACCAGTTATCGTTGCGGGGCTTTTGATTTTAGAGTGTGTTTTAGCTCTTTTGGATCAAAGTGCTTTTATTGCATCTGAATCTGATATTTTACAAGGCCTTATAATGGATGCCGCTGAGAGGTATTTAGACAAATTGTGATAGGCGCTTGAGCAATTAGTCGTTATAATAATCCGCAAGTTAAATCTTTAGTAACGCAGCTACTTTATATCGTATAGTTTTGCTATGATAATGCAGTTGCTTACATACCTGGGAGCGTGGCGAAATTGGCATACGCAACGGACTTAAAATCCGTCGCCTCCGGGCTTGAGGGTTCGAGTCCCTCCGCTCCTACCAGTTCGATTTTCGAGCCTGTAAAGCATCAGTTTTACAGGCTTTTGTTATTACGAGTGGCATGGTTTGTGGGTAATGACCATAGACCCCGAGCTTGATGGAAAGCGAAGATAATGTCTCAATCTCGCATTGACCAGATGTTGAATTCTCCTGAGATCGCGGAAATGTTTGAACAGTTCCGCATCCATCGCGATCAGGATAGTAATACGTGTACGGTACTATTTGAAGACTATCTCAATACGTATGCAGATAAAGTTGGCAGCGTTATTAATGCTTATATTCCACTCGGTACCCATCCAGATATGGATACGTATTTATATGGTCCTCTTCATGCTTATTCCGAAAATGCGGGTAAACGACATCGTCCTTTGATTACTATTGCAGCGTGTCGTGCGGTGGGTGGAGATCATCGTCGTGCTTTTTCTTCTGCCGCTGCTATTGAGCATTTTCATACGGCAGCTTTGATTCATGATGATATTGCTGATGAGGCTGAGTTGCGTCGCGGTGAGCCTTGCATGCATCTTACGCAGGGGGAGGGTCTTGCTATCAATGCGGGTGATCTTGCGTTGTCTATTGTTAATGGGCTTGTCATGCGTGATCCCCTTCTGACAGATTCGGAAAAGGTGCGTGTTGCTATGGAGCTTGTTGCTATGGCTCAAGCGACTGTTGAAGGACAAGCGCTTGATATTGGCTGGGCACGTGATGGGCGCTACGATATTTCTCCAGAAGACTATCTTTGCATGGCTGAGCATAAAACTGCTCATTATTCTGGTGCGGTTCCGTTAGCAGTAGGGGCTATTGTCGGGGGAGGAACAGAAGAAGAGATTGAAGCATTGCGTCAATTTGGCCTTGCTACTGGTCTTGCTTTTCAAATTCAAGACGATCTTCTCAATTTAGTAGGAACTGAAGAGTCAACAAAAAAAGACTTTCGTAACGATATTACTGAGGGTAAACGAACACTAATTGTTGTTCACGCGCTTGCTCACTCTCCTAAGGCTGATCGTCTGATTGAGATCTTATCGGCAAAAGAAAAGGATCCTGCTGTTTTAGCTGAAGCGGTTGATATCATGCAAGAAGCGGGTAGTATCGCTTATGCGCGTGAGTATGCAACACGTATAACGCAAGAAGCAAAAGAGCATCTCGTTGATGTTGTTGCTCCTAGTGATGCTCGCGAACTTCTTTTGTCTATGGCTGATTGGTTTATTGAGAGAATGCAGTAGTGATGCTATGCGTACTATTTCACTTTCAGATACGGGAGCTGCAGTAATTGATATCCAAGATCGTCTTGCACGACTGGGGTTTTATCCTAAAAATGCTCCTTTTGGCACCTTTGATGAACGGACTGCGTTGGCGGTTGAGGCATTTTGTCGTGATCAGGGTATTGAACCAACACGTGAGGTGACTGATGTTGTCTGGGCGCGCTTGGTTGATGCATCGTTTGAATTAGGGGATCGCAATTTATATTTGCGTGTGCCTTTTTTTCATGGGCATGATGTTTTAACACTTCAAATGGCTCTTTCTGCACTTGGTTTTTCTTGTGGCAATGTTGATGGAATTTTTGGTGCTCACACCGAGCGGGCTCTTCGCTCGTTTCAGCTCAATATGGGCTTGCCTTCTGATGGTATTGCTGGTGGTTTTACGTTTAGAGCGCTTAATAATCTTTCCCATTCATGGAAAGGAAAAACAAGTTTTTCTCCTATTCCCAACATGGGATTTGCGCGTGCAGCAGAAGTGCTTGAACGTCACACCGTATGCTTGTTTGGTGTGTCGGATTTTACGCGTTCGGTTGCTGCTCGTATGTCAAACTTAGCGCTTGCAACCAATCCAACTTCCCAGGTTATTAGCGCTGATTCTTTATTGGTTGAACCAGATCGCGATATGCTCTTTGTGCAAATTCTTGTTGATGAACAACCAACGAGTGCGATTCCGGTCGTAGAGTATAGGCCACTTGATTCATTGGCGTTTCGTCTGGCTAACGGAATTCAAGTGGCTGAAGATGGTAAAGATCGAATTGCGATTCGTATTCCTGGTACTCAATGGCACGATGCTGGCGAAGTTCGTTCGGCACAGCATTATGCCATTGTATTGCTTGACGCAATCTGTGCTGCCCTCTTGCTTAATGAGCAGAAAGCGCAGCTATAAAGTACGTAAACGTTTTGTTTGTCTTAATGACAACGTTTAGCTCCTCTTATTAGAAAGGGGTCTACCTATGAAAAATGCTGCTGTTATTCTTGCTGCTGGCCAAGGTACTCGTATGAAATCAAAGTATCCTAAAGTCACTCACAAGATACTTGAAAAGCCTTTAGTTCGATGGGTAGTTGATGCTGCTCGCAATGCAGATGTTGATGCAATTGTTACGGTAGTGGGTCATGGTCGTGATATGGTTGCTCCTTTGGTAGAAGACACTACGGTGGTTGTCCAAGAAGAGCAGCGTGGAACTGCTCATGCAGTGCTATCTGCCCAGCAGGCCTGTTCGGATATTGACGGGTCGATTGTTGTGCTACGTGGTGATTCTCCTCTCGTAACCGCCAAGACAATCAAAAAGCTTATTGATCTACGTGAACAAGAGAAAGCTGCAGTTGTTGTACTTACCATGGAACTCGCTGATCCGTTTGGTTATGGCCGGATCGTGCGTGATGTAGATGGTGCCGTAGTTAAAATTGTTGAAGAGAAGGATTGCACGGATGATGAGCGTTTGATTACCGAGTGCAATTCCGGATTTTACTGTTTTGATGCACCGGTACTCTTTGATGCGCTTACTCAAGTTTCAACTGATAATGCGCAAGGGGAATACTACTTACCTGATGTGTTAGCTATTGCTCAAAAGGCCGGAAAAAAAGTTATTGCACTTACTGCAAAGGATCCTGCTGAATGCATGGGCGTCAATTCGCGTATACAGTTGGCCGAAGCGACAAAGGTAGCGCAAAAGCGCATTAATACAAAACATATGGAGGCCGGTGTTACTCTTGTTGATCCCGCTACTACCTGGATTGGTCCTGAGGTGGTAATTGGCCAAGATTCTATTATTTATCCTTCGTGTTCATTGATGGGTGCTACCACGGTTGGCAGCGATTGTGTAATTGGTCCTCTGACGCGTCTTATGGACACGACGGTGGGTGATTGTTGCACGCTTGAAGAGACTATCGCACTTGAAACGGTAATAGAAAATGAGGTTGATTGTGGACCTCGTTGCTATTTGCGTCCTCTTACTCATCTTTGTAATAACGCAAAAGTTGGAACTCATGTTGAAATAAAAAAATCAACGATTGGTGTTGGTTCAAAGGTGCCTCATCTTTCTTATATTGGAGACGCAACGCTTGGAACTAATGTCAATATTGGTGCGGGTTCTATCACGTGTAATTACGATGGGGAAAAGAAATGGCCCACCACGATTGGTGATGATGTTTTTGTTGGGTCCGATACTATGATGGTCGCTCCTGTGTCATTGGGTGATGATTCGATTATCGGTGCTGGATCAGTTATTACCAGCGATGTTCCTCCTCATGCGCTTGGTCTTGGTCGTGCAAGACAAACCGTTATCGAGGGATATCGTCTTCGTAACAAAGATTAATCGCATGTGTCCTCAAAGCGCGTTACAATAAATGAATACACAAGATTTGAGAAGCGCCTACCTTTAAGAAGGAGATCTCGCACATGAGCAACATGACTAAAACTATGGCAGTATTTTCTGGCTCAACGTATCCTGAACTGGCTGAAGAGATTGCTGCGTCATTAGGTGTTGAATTGGGGGATGTTAGGTTAGAGAAGTTTGCAAATGGAGAGATTTATGCACGGTATATGGACTCCATTCGTGGTGCAGATGTCTTTTTGATTCAATCCGTTGCGGGTCCTTCTGTTAATGATTCTTTAATGGAGCTTCTCATTATGACTGATGCTGCTAAGCGTGCATCAGCTCGTACGGTAACAGCTGTTATTACTCATTATGGTTATTCTCGTCAGGATCGTAAGGCTGCGGCGCGTGAACCTATTACGGCAAAGTTGGTAGCTAATATGCTTACCGCCGCTGGCGTTGACCGCATTATTACTATTGACCTTCATCAGGGTCAGATCCAAGGCTTTTTTGATATTCCTGTTAATCACTTGACGGCGCTTTGGAATTTGGCTGATTATTTCAAGAAAAAGGATCTTGATCCAGAAAAACTCTGTGTAGTAAGTCCCGACTTAGGACGTGCTAAGGCAGCCAAAAAACTGGCCGGTCTTATGGGGGCAAGTTTGGCAATCATGCATAAAGATCGTCCCAAGCATAATGCTGCTGAAATCACTGCGTTGATTGGTGATGTTGATGGAAAGATCTGTATTTTGAATGATGACATGATCGATACTGCTGGTTCTGTTGCCGCAGCGGCAAAGACACTTAAGGCCAACGGTGCTGAAAAAGTATATGTGTGTGCAACTCATCCTATTTTTTCTGGTCCAGCCTATGAGCGCCTTGCTGATCCTATGATTGATGAAGTTGTCGTTTGTAACACTATTCCACTTGAGCAGGATCTTGGTGGCAAAATCAAGACCGTGACCGTTGCTCCGCTTTTTGCACGTGCTATCAATTCGGTCTTTGGTAATGGCTCTATTTCTGAATTATTTGATCCTGATTTTGCTTTGTAAGTAGGCTAGATGTTTATTATTGCTGGTCTGGGCAACCCGGGAACTGATTACGAACATACACGCCATAATGCAGGTTTTGACACAATTGATCTTCTTGCTGAACGTGTTGGCGTTTCTTATTGGAAAGACGCATGCGGTTCAAAACTTGCGGAGGCAAAGCTTCGTTTATCTGATGGAAGTCAAGAAGATATTGTGCTTGTAAAGCCACAAAGCTTTATGAATCTTTCGGGGGGACCCCTCAAAAAGGTGCTTGAGACCTATGGGGTAACGCCACAAAATCTTATTGTTGTTCATGATGAACTCGATATTGCTCCTGGTAGTATTCGAGTAAAATTTGGCGGAGGTCATGCGGGACATAATGGTTTGCGTTCTATTGTTGATAAAACACAAACTAAAGATTTTTACCGTGTGCGCGTAGGTGTTGGGCGTCCTCCAGGACGTATGCCCGTTGCTGATTATGTGCTTTCGCGCCCTGTGAAGACACAAGCAGAAGATATGAATCAGGCGCTTATGCTTGCTGCTGATGCAGTTGAATCACTTATTGCTAATGGTCTTGCTAAAACCCAACAGACCTACAATTAAACCATCTAGGATCAAGCCAGGTATATCGCGCTATCCGGTTTGTCTTACCTGGCCCTATGATTGTTGAATTTGGATAAAAAGCAGTGTATTCATCGTGTGAATTGGTGATCTTTTAGACAGATTGCAGATATGCTCGCTACAATAGATACTGATAAATAAGAGATTAGGAATATCAGTATGTCTGCGCGCATTAAGGTTTTATCGGTAGATAAGGCAGTACGTGATGTATTATGTACTGCGCTTGATTTGCCTCATTTTATTGGAGATATCCTTGTAAGTCGAGGAATAAAAACGGTTGAAGAGGCGCAACGTTTTCTTCACCCTGATCTTGAGCGCGATTGGCGCAATCCGTATGATATTGAGCATATGGAGGATCTTATTGATGCGCTGGTTGATGCTGTAAAGCAAGATAAAACCATCCTTGTTTTTGGTGATTTTGATCTTGATGGAATATCAGCTACAGCACTTTTAACACGAGCATTATCAGCTCTTGATGCAACAGTAATCCCTTTTATTCCTTTGCGTTTTGAAGAGGGATACGGTTTGAGTGAAGCAGCAATTGATCGTCTTTTAAACTATAAACCTGATGTTGTTATTACGGTTGATAATGGTATTGCTGCCAAAAATGAAGTAAAGTGCCTACAAAATCACGGTATTGATGTTCTTATTACTGACCATCATGAACCTTCTGAATTAGTTCCCCAAGGGGTTCCTGTGGTTGATCCAAAGTGTCAAGATATCCCTTCTGATATTTTATCGGGCGCTGGTGTTGCACTTAAGGTAGTGCAAGCGCTCGGAGCACGTTTTGGTAAGCCATATTTATGGCTCGATCTTGTTGATCTTGCTACCCTTGGCACCGTTGCTGATCTTATGCCTATGATTGATGAGAATCGAGCATTAGTGGCACGTGGTATTCATATGATTAATACTGAGCCCCGTGCTTGTATTGCTGCGCTTATCGCACAGGCTGGTATTGCTGATCAGCCTGTTACCTCAACTAATCTGTCGTTTACCTTAGTGCCGCGACTCAATGCTGCAGGGCGTATGGGAAACGCACAGCTTGCACTTGATTTGTTGTTGTGTGATGAGTATGGAAAAGCTTGTCTTTTAGCTAAGGAGCTTGAAAAAACCAATGCTCGTCGTCGTGCAATTGAATCAGAATTGGCTGAGGTTGCTTTTGAGCAGGCTGAGCAAATTGATCAAGGTCATCGTGCCCTTGTTGTGTCAGGCCGCGGTTGGCATGAAGGAGTTAAAGGTATCGTTGCCTCTCGTCTTTGTAATCGTTATGGTGTTCCATCTATATTATTTACTATTGATGGCGATGAGGCGCGAGGTAGTGGACGCAGTGTTGGGGAAGTAAATCTTTTTAAGGCGGTTGAGTCCTGTAAAGACATTCTTACGCGTTTTGGTGGTCATGAGGCGGCGGTAGGGGTTACGTTGCCAGCTCAGCTTCTGCCTGTTTTTTACGATCGTCTGTGTGCTTACATGGATACTCTCGATATTGAAAGTTTTACACCTCGTATTACTGTTGATGCTTGCGTTGATCTTTCGGAGCTTAGTCTTGATAACGTCAAGAAACTTGAATTGTTGGCACCTTACGGACAGGAAAATCCGGTTCCTCACTTTTTGGCGCAAAATGTGATGATTGCAAAAGCTCGGGCAGTGGGAGCAGATAAAAACCACTTTTCTTGCTCATTAACTGATGGAGTGAGCTATCTATCAGGCATTATGTTTCATTGCGATGAGATCAATGATCTTTTGTCTTGTTCACAAGTTGTTAATGCGGTTTTTGAATTACAGATTGATACCTGGCGTGGCACTCAAAGCGTCAAAGCGGTTATTTCATCATTAGATCCTGTAATGCCATGTGGTGCTCTGTTTGCTTGTTTAGAGCAAGAGTCGATTGCTTTTATGGAAACACTGATTCAGAATCACGAACAGCTCCTTGATGCTTCTAAGCAAAACAACGATACCAGTTTGCAACAAGGCTCTCTTCGTACAACACCTAAAGAAGCTAATCAGAGCCTCTGTTCCGTAAAATCTTGTACCAACAAATCAGATGAGTCGAATGAGGGGGATCGTGATTTTTGGGAACGGTATGCTCTCAATCACGCATCAGATCTACGCGCACGCATACTTGAAGTATTTATTGGTAAGGGACAGCTTCATGCTACCCAACAAGAAGTGCTTGATTGCCTTGAACAAGGTCATTCAGTTTTAGCGCTTATGGGAACAGGAAGAGGAAAATCGCTGATTTTTCAAATCTATGCAGCTGAACAAGCTTTATGCAACCATACTGTTTCGCTTTTTATTTATCCGCTCCGGGAATTCATATATAATCAAGTTAATCATTTGCAAAAAGCGCTTCAGCAATTTGGTCTGACGAGTGCGGTACTTATGGGAGCAACACCCCAGTCTGATCGTGATCTAATTAAGACAAAGCTTCGGGCTGGAGAGCTTGATGTTGTGCTGACAACACCTGAATATGCGCTCTATCATAGCGCCGAATTGGCCCAAATGACTCATTTTGATTTTGTAGTAGTTGATGAGGCTCATCATATTGGAACAAGTAAAGCGGGATTTAGGCCAAGTTACACCAAGCTTGCTCATGTATTGGAGGTATTAGATCATCCGCAAGTATTAGCGCTTACTGCTACCGCAAACGAACCAATCCAAAACGCCATACTTACTGATCTATCGCTTGATGATGTGGTGATTGATGATACGGTTCGTCAAAATTTGTATATTGATGATAAGCGCAATATTAAAAATCGTATGCAGTACCTTGCTAATCTTATTGCGCAAGGCCAAACTACAATAGTTTATGTTAATTCCCGAACCGAATCTCTTCTTTTAGCACGTGCTTTGCGTGAGGCGGTTCCTCATGTTGCGGCTATGATTGGTTTTTACAATGCCGGTTTATCACGTGCTGAGCGCAAGCATATTGAAGAACTCTTTAGAACTAATCGCCTTAAGGTGCTGATTGCCACATCGGCCTTTGGTGAAGGGGTCAATATTCCTAATGTGCGTCACGTAGTGCTCTATCATATGCCTTTTTCGGAGGTGGAATTTAATCAAATGGCGGGTCGAGCTGGTCGTGATGGATTGCCTGCTTATGTACATCTTTTATTTGGTAAATCAGATGCAGCAATCAATGAAGGCATGCTTGCTGATGCAACTCCTGATCATGATTATATGGCACAGATTTATCGTGAGTTGCGCCGTGAGCAACGTGATGCAAACACGACTGAACTTGCTATTACGCTTACTTCTGTAATGCAACAATCAAATGCTTATGCTCCCGTTAAGCTTTCTGAGTCACATATTGCTTGTGGCCTTCAAGTGTTTTCCGAATTAGGGCTTATTACGGCCGAAGAGCCAGCAATTGATAATGGGCAGATCAAGGTCCATGTTATAGACTATAAAGGCAAGGTTGAACTGGTCCAGAGTGTGCGCTATAAAGAGGGTCTTGATGAGCGCACATCTTTTGAAAGCTTTAAAGAGTGGATCTTGAATGCAAGTCCTCAAGACTTGCAAAAACGTATTCAACGCCCCTTGCTTCCTTGAGTTAGGAAGCTGCATCGTGTACACATTGCATAGTGCTTGATGATATATGTGGAGGTCGCATGGTAGCTGCCGATCATAATAACGCTTCTATTGCCGTTGGACAGTCTGTTGATCCAACAATTAAATCTGCAACAAGCGCACCAATGGGTGCAGATCCTGATGAGCGCTTCAAAGATCTCTATACGCTTGCCCAGGTTTATCTAAATGCCGATGAGTTAGCAACACTTGAGCGCGCATATCGTTATGCCTGTGATTCTCATGCGGGACAACGCCGCAAGTCAGGGGAGCCTTTTGTGATCCATCCTGTTGAAGTGGCCATTATTTTGGCGGATCTTCATATGGATGTTGAGACGCTAATTGCAGCCTTATTGCACGATGTTGTAGAAGACACCTCTGCCACCAAAGAAACAGTTGCGGAAATGTTTGGCGAGTCAGTAGCAGATCTTGTCGATGGCGTTACCAAAATTACTCGTATTGATATTGGGGATCTCAATGATGAGCAAGCGGCAACATTTCGTAAAATGCTTATCGCTATGTCAAAAGACATTCGTGTCGTGGTAATTAAGCTGGCAGACCGGTTGCATAATATGCGCACTCTTGCGGCTCTACGAGAAGATAGACGCATTTTTAAGGCAAAAGAGACCCTTGAAATTTATGCCCCTATTGCTCATCGCTTAGGTATTAATTCAATTAAGTGGGAACTTGAGGATTTATCCTTTTTCTATCTTGAGCCAGCAAAGTTCAAACAGGTTTCTCGCATGGTTGCAGAAACGCGTAAAGAACGTGAAGAGTATCTTGAGAATATTATTAACACCCTTAAAGAAGAGATGGACAAGATTGGTGTTAAGGCCCAAATTATGGGACGCCCCAAACATTTGTATTCCATCTATTCAAAAATGAGCAAAAAGGGCAAAGGGTTTTCGGAAATCTACGACCTGATTGCGGTACGCGTAATTGTTGATTCGGTACGCGATTGCTATTCGGTGTTGGGTGCGGTACATACCTTATGGCATCCGATGCCCGGTCGTTTTAAAGACTATATCGCCATGCCCAAGCTCAATATGTATCAATCGCTTCATACTACGGTGATTGGTCCTGCGGGTCGTCCTCTTGAAGTGCAAATTAGAACTGAAGAGATGCACCGTATGAGCGAATACGGTGTTGCGGCGCATTGGCGTTATAAAGAAAAGAAGGGCAAGAGCGATTCGTTTGACAAACAGATTGCTTGGCTCCGAGAAATGGTTGACTGGCAAGATGAGACGCAAGATTCGCGCGAGTTTTTGAAATCGCTCAAAGTTGATCTTGCTCCCCAAGAGGTATTCGTGTTTACCCCTAAAGGGAAGGCTCTGTCTTTGCGCGCTGGATCGACACCCGTAGATTTTGCTTATGCAATTCATACTGAGGTTGGCAATCATTGTGTTGGTGCCAAAGTTAATGGTTCTATTGTTCCTTTGTCCTATCAACTTCAATTGGGGGATCGTGTCGAGATCCTTACACAGAAGTCAGCGAGCCCCTCACGTGACTGGCTCAACATGGTAAAAACCCCATCGGCACGTTCGAAAATTAGAGCGTATTTATCAAAAGCGTCGCGCAGTGATGACATGCAATTGGGACGTGATAAATTAGCGCGTGAAATGCGCAAACATGGCATTGGCATTTCGAGCGCACAAACTATGCGTGCTGTTAAGCAGGTCGCTGAATCGTTAGGTTATAAAGATGCGGATCATATGCTTGTAAACATTGGTACGGGCAAAGAGAGTTCTACGCACGTTGCCAATCGTTTGCTTAAGATTTTGGTTGATCGCGGTACCGAGGATGCTGAAAAGCCTCAGATGGGAATGAGCTCATCTGCTACTGGCAAGATGCCTCCGATGATTACTTCAGTCAAACGTCCCAAACGCCATGAAACACATGCATCAAACGGTGTTGTAGTAAAGGGTATCGATGATGTTTTGGTGCGTCTATCGCGGTGTTGTAATCCTGTTCCTGGAGATGACATTATTGGGTTTGTTACGCGTGGACGTGGAGTATCAGTGCATCGTAAAGACTGTCCTAATGCGCAAGATCTCATGCAAGAACCTGAGCGTATTATTGAAGTCGCTTGGGAGGCAGATGCTGCTAATCGGGTAAAAAGCACCTTTAATGTTGAGATTATTGTTGAAGCTCTTGATCGCATGAATCTTCTTGTTGATGTTGCTAAGGTTCTTGCTGATCATGGTGCAAATGTATTGTCGGTATCTTCAACAACGCATCGTGACAACATGGTTGAAATGCGCTTCTTG
>CAJMOJ010000052.1 GCA_905215035.1 uncultured bacterium | reverse complement strand
AGCCCATGGAGAAATTCGAGCTGCTCACGCAATAGCAAGTGCATTGTTGCGCTGCTACCAAGATACGCCAATCTATCCACAATTGTATACATTAACTCAAAGGCTTCTTCTTGCTGAAGTAAGTTTGAACTCTACAACCTATGAAGAACAGCTCGCATTAGCTGAATATGATCTTGCAATTGCGCAACACAAAATCAATTCATCGATGCGTATAATTGCTATTTGTAGCATTGTAGTTGCTGTGATTGCGCTTGCTTTTGCTGTTTTAAACTTTCTTCCGAGCGCAGAGTACGCCTTCAATAGCCTCTATAGTTTGTTACTTCATTGATAAGCCTTACAAAAAAAATCTATCCTTTGAACATCGGTTTCTACATCTTCCCATCAGTTCCGATTCTCCACAGCCGAAGAACAAACCACACAGACCTGTCTCAAGCTCGGCATGCAGAGACTGCCAGCCGAGCTTGTAGATTAACTTTGAGGCATCAACGACATATAGCCTATCGACTTAACCCTATCGCTCCCCAATCGAAATCATCAGTTCCCTTATCCATCGCTACGGAAATCATACGCAGCATATCAGTGTTATTTCGCTCGTAATGAATGCCAGCTTGATAGGTCCCGTCCACTCGTCCGCGCATAAGACTCCTGAACAGTGCGCAATCAATCACCAATGCACCCTCAGCACACATTGTTCTATTCCCACAAAGTCGAAGCGCACACCAGAAAACGATACTGGTAAGCACTAGCCCAGAATTGATCGAGGGCACATATAGTTGCTGGCGCTAAAATCACAACTGATAACAAAACCAGTATTTATTATTTTTCTGCAGGCTGAACGTTTGTTCCTTTGTTTGGAGGTTGACTTGATTCGCTTTTTGTCGGCTGATACCCCCCGCGAACAGCTCTTCCAGGATGAGGATTTTGCTTCATTGGCCAAGAATGACTTCCGGAGCTCGATACGGGATTACTCTTCTTTTCCGTTGCCATTGTTCTCACCTTTCAAAAACTCAATGGTTTCTATTTCATTCTGAGATAATAAAATTCCCAAACTTGATTCATCTTCAATCCAAGTTTTACCATTCTCCAAAATATATGTCTTTTCAATAAACAAATCTCGTTCTTCAGGATCCGAAGAGGCAAATGAGTTATCAGCATACAATCCATAGATTGTTTTCCCATTTTTTAAGGTCACAATAACCCATACCGTTTCTTGCTTTGAGAAAAAGTAGTCCCACGCACTTGGAATTGGATGGCTCTTTTTTATTCTTATCTTCTTGAGCAGCTTTTCAAACCCGTTTTGATATTTGAAACACCCAATTATAAGGCCTAACACAGAAGCGCCGATTAGCGTTATGACCAGCAACAGCAACCAGTACTTCATAGAAAGTTCAACTGAATTAACAACCCATGAATACGCCCAACACCATATTGCACAATTAATTATGCTATACGTCAGGCATGTAAAAAAATACTTTACATCATTATGTCTTGCAGGGGGCACCAACGAATCTACGATGCTTTTTATAATAAACCCCGGCAAAAGGAAAACGCACGTATAGAACACTGCATCTAAAGAATTCAGGATCAAGCTACCCTCCCATCTTAATCGCACAAGCTAAACCCAACTAGAGAGAAACCGCATACTTACCGATTCCTTATCTTTTTGTTTGTGATAATAGCAATCTAGAACAGCAACACCATCCGCTGTGCTTGATAACGTTTTTTTGAACGCTCTGATCTATTCAAACTGCTTCATCATTGCAATAATGTCATGACGGCTTTCATTGGAGTCGCCCTATTATTTAAAGCACTCCACACCAGCAACCTTGCCCTTTTCGATGATACTCAAGCACTCATCAGCATTAGAACTGTAGTTGAGATAATGGCATTCGGTGCGTTGTCACCAAGTGCAGAACTCTAACCTCCATTCATGCCATAAAAGCAATCCTATCATTATTGACATAAACCACGCTTACCTAATGCACAACGGATTGCCATTCGGCTTAGTGACAGATCAAGAAAACACCTCATTCTTGCCTCAGGATTCGGAGCCTTCTTCGTCTTTGCTCGCATCATCCTCAAGGAGAGCATAAGGGCTAATGGCAGGAAGAAGGATTCTTCCAACTACTGATGCACCAGTCAATACGTCGAAATAATCACGTAAGGCTGCCCACAAAAAGCCAATATTGCTTGCGGCAAGAACTTCTTGCACTTCCTTTGGGTCGTGATCTCTGCTAGGGCATTTCGCCCAGCCCATAATTTCTGCATTCGCACGAAAAAGTGGCGCATAATCTCCTTTTTCGTTTTGAGCCTCCACTTTCCACTTAACCGCAAGCACGCACTGACATGAAACCATGCCTTCGATGTCTTCATAGTCTCTAGAGTGACTAACTTCAAGGCTATGACTAAGATTGTTCAAGCTAGGCGGCGCATTAAAATGCTTCGGCCCTTCTTTGATATCAAAATCAATACTTGTTAAAAAGCTTTTATCGAATTGTATTGGAGAAATAAACTCATTCATGCTGCGAGCCTTCTTTCATATGCCTTTTCCTCTTTTGCTCTCACAAGCGTAGAATCCGAACAGCTCTTCTGTTTGGTGTTACTCTGATGCAGACTCGTCATTTGCACATTAAAGGGAAGCTCGGACAAACTTATATCACGGACTACAGTTTCAACATACTCAGCACCTTGGTACCTTCGATGCATCTCAAACTGGATATCAATATCTAAAGCTAGCTCAAAGCGAGCAATGGTCTCCAAAGTCATGTTGGGTTGCGTATTGAAGAGCTTTGAAAGCCTTGGGAGCGAAATGCCCATCTTTTCAGCTAATTCAGTTTTACTAAAACCCTGGTCCTCCATTGCGATTGCAAACATGTAAGCAAGATCTAGAGCATGTTCGTACGCTTTTGTTTTGTAGGTTTCATTCTCAATTAGGAATTGGGATAAATCAGTTGTTTCACGCATTGTTCTTGATTCCTTCGGTTTCGTCTAGCTCCTCTAAGAGGATCTTTGCTTCTTTGACCATTCCTTGAACATGATTTATATCATTATGAATATTGCCTGACCCTTGGTGTCCTCTCGCCTCATAAAGAAGCACAATCGTAGGACCTTCTATTTCTATATAGCTGAGATACCTATAAATTCCCGCATAGTGTTTGATTTCATACAGCCCAAGGGAGCCATCTAGGCATTCTAGTTTGCAAGCCGAACAGGATTTTTGAACCCCATAATCGATTATCTTCTTAATTTGCCCAACTAGATTCTTAATATCTTCATTACGTTTCTTAGAAACAATCAATTTCTCTAATGGCGTTCTCCTTGTTTTAGTTCGCACCAACTCATAGTACAAATAACCTTCGCCAACGCTCCAAGGCTTCAGTTCATATTCTTTGTCCATCGCATCACCAACTTAACTTAAAAGTTAATATATCTTACCTCATATCAGGCAGAAGGCAAATATCTCTTTGTTAGCCTTATATACCTGATAGATTTTCTTAAATCAAACAGTGATGCGCGAAATACAAATTGCATATAGCTAACGTGCCATTTTCACGCATTTTGACAGTGGAACTATCTAGATATCAAAAGAGTGCAACAAAATAACTTACCTGATACTTCTTGAGCAAAAATTCTCATCTGCGCACTACCTCTAAACGATTAATTAAGCAGAATGGAATTGAAATATGTTCAGCATCACTAACTTGGTATTTGAAAATGCTGACAAAGTTTATTCCGAATCATTACGATTTGGGGATAGAAGATGTATTCGAAAGGAAATATTACGAACCAGCAAGCTGTTCATAAAGCATAGTTCCAGCCTACGGCAATCATTCGCAAAACAGCAATATACCGACATCGAAAAACCACAGACAGCACACTGAAAACTAGACCTCAGCAAGACTTGGATGCACCTTGTCCTTCTCGCTCAAGATGATCTTGGTCGGATCGAATTCAGCGTCGCCTTCGAGCGCTGGCCACTCGATCCCGATGGCGGGGTCGTTCCACATGAGGCCACCCTCATCATTGGGATGGTAGACATCATCGCATTTGTAGCAAAACTCGGCAGTATCGGACAAAACGAGGAAGCCGTGCGCGAACCCACGAGGGATGAAGAACTGGCGCTTGTTCTCAGCAGAAAGCACTACGCCCTCCCACTTGCCATATGTCGGGCTTTCTTTGCGCAGGTCAACCGCCACATCGAAGACCTTGCCTGAAACGACACGCACGAGCTTCGCCTGCGGGTGCTCGATCTGAAAATGCAACCCGCGCAGCACGCCGCGCGTCGAAGACGATTGATTATCCTGCACGAACTCACAGTCAATCCCGCCAGCAACAAAATCAGGACGCTTATACGTCTCCATGAAGTAGCCGCGATCATCGCCATAGGCTTTTACGTCGACGATCTTCACGCCTTCGATAGAAGTATCCGTGAACGTAAAATTCCCAGAAATAACCTGATCAGACATGCTCGTTCCTTTCAATGCGCTCAGGCGAGCGAAAAACTCTAAAACCCACCACTAGCTGCTAATGAATTTGCCACAAGAGAAATTGACCATAATCGCCAAAACCGAAACGTCCGGTCGCCTAGTAGTGAGCTATTGACCGAGCTTGGCATACTTTTCTTCGGTGGCGTTCTTCGTGCCTTCCCACCAATCTCGATTCTGGTCGTACCAAGCGATAGTCTCGCGTAGACCCGCCTCGAAATCGGTATGTTCGGGCTCCCAACCAAGTTCACGCTTGAGTTTGGTAGCATCAATCGCGTATCTGCGATCGTGCCCCGGTCGATCTTTCACCCATTCGAAATCGTCAGCATCGCGCCCCATCGCAACGAGAATCGCGCGTAAGACATCGATGTTGTTCTTCTCGCCATCGGCGCCAATAAGGTACGTTTCACCCAGACGACCCTTGGTTAAAATCGCCCAAACAGCCGAAGAGTGATCCTGCGCATGAATCCAATCTCGAACATTGAGCCCATCGCCATAGAGCTTCGGCTTCATACCTGAAAGAATATTGGTGATCTGCCGCGGAATGAATTTCTCGATATGCTGATAAGGCCCGTAATTGTTCGAACAGTTCGAGATGGTCACCGGCACTCCGTATGTGCGGAACCATGCGCGAACAAGCAGGTCAGAAGCCGCTTTCGTGGAAGAATAGGGGCTGCTCGGGTGATAAGGGGTCTCCTCGGTGAACTTTGCAGGATCATCGAGCGCAAGATCTCCGTATACCTCGTCCGTCGAAATATGATGAAAGCGTACGCCATGCTTACGCGCAGCCTCAAGAAGCGTATAGGTTCCTTCGACGTTTGTTTGTAAGAAAGGCGCAGGATTCGCGATGGAATTATCGTTATGAGACTCGGCTGCAAAATGAACAACTGCGTCAGCGTTCGCAAAGAGCTCATCAACTAGATCAGCATCGCAAATATCGCCCTGAATAAAGGTCAGACGGTCTTCTGGAATTCCAGCCAGATTCGCCTTGTTGCCTGCATAAGTGAGCTTATCAAGCACGGTCACATGCACATCTGGTTGATTATCGACCACCCAGTGAACAAAATTCGAGCCGATAAAGCCCGCACCGCCCGTAACGATGATCTTCTTTGGTTCAAAAGCGTCAGTCATAGATTCTAATTCGCCAACTTCTCATAGTTATCAAGATAAGAGGCAAGCGCATCTTGCCAAGGTCTCATCTCGTTTCCGATAGTATCTGCTAGATGCTTGTTTTCCAATGATGAAAACGCAGGTCTATCAGCGGATTCAGGATGCATCTCTTTCCATTGAGCCGATGTTACTGGAATAACTTCGCAACCTAACGATGCCCCTCCCATGATAGCGGCAGCAAAATCTGCCCAGGAACAAGTGCCCTCATTCGTTGCATGATAAACACCATAATTATCAGTAAGTGCGAGCTTCAAAATGGTATAAGCAAGATCATTTGCAGAAGTAGGATTGCCAAGCTGGTCATCGACCACGCTCATTTCATCATGTTGCTTTCCTAAAGCCATCATGGTCTTCACGAAATTTTTCCCAACATAGCCATAAAGCCAGGCAGTTCGCACAATAAAATAGCGATTGCAGTTGGCTTTAACAGCCATTTCACCAGCAAGTTTCGTTCTCCCGTAAGCCGAAATCGGCTCTGTTTTGTCACTCTCTACTCGCGGCTTTGAATCCGTCCCAGGAAACACATAGTCCGTGGAAACGTGAACGAGTTTTGCACCGTACTTTTCAGCCGCGACTGCAAGGTTTTCAGCGCCTTTTGCATTAACAGCAAATGCAAGCGCTTCGTTCGCTTCACACCCATCAACGTTAGTAAAAGCCGCACAGTTGATCACGATATCAGGCTGGGTCTCTTCAAAAGCTTTGGATACAGCATCCACATCAGTGATATCGAGAGAATCTACGTCTCGATAAAAAACAACCGCATCTGCATATGCTTCAGGAATAGGACCGATTTCCGCTTCTCCCGTAGAAAAGCAACGTTCGAGCTCATTTCCAAGCTGCCCATTCGCACCTATTATAAGAATCTTCAAGCTCATGAGTGGCTCCTATCGGGAATGATCCTGCCTTCAGCAACCTTGAGTAGGTGCTTGCCATATTCCGACTTTCCATAGAGCTTAGCCGCATCGAGCAACTGCTCTCTTGAAATCCACCCATTTTCATATGCGATCTCCTCGATCACCGACACCGAAAGCCCTTGGCTGCGCTCGACTGCTCGTACGAACTCTCCTGCCTCAAACAACGACTCCATTGTTCCCGTATCGAGCCAGGCATATCCACGCCCAAGCGTAACCACATTGAGCGTTCCTTCATCAAGATACATTCGATTCAGATCCGTGATTTCAAGCTCTCCACGAGCAGAAGGCTTTACTCTCTTTGCAAACTCACATACACGCGAATCGTAGAAATACAAGCCTGTCACTGCATAATTCGATTTAGGCTGCTCGGGCTTCTCTTCAATGGAAATGGCATTGTAGTTTGCATCAAATTCAACCACACCAAAACGTTCAGGATCATCAACATGATAACCAAAGACGGTCGCACCTGTATTGTTTTCGGCATCTTCAACCGCACGCTTCAGATGCCTTGAAAGACCATTGCCATAGAAGATGTTGTCGCCCAGAACAAGCGCGCAAGAATCACCATCAATAAAGTCCTCACCGATTATGAAAGCTTGAGCAAGACCATCAGGAGAAGGCTGAACGGCATAGGAAAGCTCAAGTCCAAATTGTGAACCATCTTTTAGTAAGCGTTCAAAATTTGGAAGATCATCGGGTGTCGAAATGATAAGGATCTCGCGAATACCTGCCAGCATAAGCACTGACAATGGATAGTAGATCATCGGCTTATCGTAAACAGGAAGAAGCTGCTTGGAAGTAACGGTTGTGAGTGGGTACAGTCGCGTACCACTTCCTCCAGCTAAGATGATGCCCTTCATGCTCCTCCTTGATTTCGATTGCTCTTTATCACTAGTTTACAATACTATTTTTTCTCTCTAGCAGAACGATAGCCTAAAACAACAACGTATAGAAGACAGGATCAGATTCCTCTGTCTATGTTCGTTGTGCCCTTATGGAGAGCGCGGGTTTTGCCATTGCGCATTTCCCTCTTCCCCCCTATCGACTTAATGAGGAAAAGCGCCCTGCATGTTTATCAACTATCAACTCAGCACTTGGCGATACAAGCGAAATCCTGTCCCAAATCTAGAAGACTTAAAGAACGAGATGCGCTCTCAAAAGGAGAGTCGAACGTCATCGATCCGGCCATCCGGTGCGTCAAAAACACAACAGCCGACATATAGTTATTTGTTTTAGCGAATACGAAGATCTGCAATACCCATACCCATATGCTCATGAACAGCAGCGTCATTTAACCCTGATACATAATTATTAAATTGGACTTTCAACCAATTGTATTTCCTGAGAACACCCTCATCATCTTTGAACTTCTTGCACCCGTCAAAAATGAACTCTCGAATCATCCAGAGCCAATCTTCAAAGCAATCTGCTTCGCTATCAGCAGCCTTGAAAATATCTATAAAACGGTACTTAGTACCCTTACTTCCTACTTTCCCTTCAGCAAGAAGAGACTCTAGATACCCTTCCTCCTGTTCAGGGGTATTCTGGGAGGCAACATATTTTGGATCCTTGTTTGCTTTGATGACGCTATCGCTAAGTGCAATACATGGAGCCCTAATCTCAGACTCGATCCTCGTAGCTTCAAGCAATGCTGGACCAAAGAACTTATTGTTCTCCAGATCTACAAAAATGTCTCCGACCGATATCGCGCCTCTAAACATAATGCCAGCAGGGAAAAGGTTTATCAACCCATGAGAAAGTGCCAGCACCTCATGAAATACCGCACCATAAGGATGATAATCATTAATCGGGTGATCTAAATATGTCACGCGCAAAACACTATCGGAAAAAACAGCACTGTATGTTAGAGGTGGTGTCTTATACGCTTCTTCATAGTGAGAAGCGTAATTATCCTGCATGCATTTGAGAAACGCATTAAGGATGTTATTAACTTCAGATGCGCTCTTTTTATTCACAGTTTTCTTGAAACCGAGTAAATCTACGAACGTAACAATCGCTTTAGTATACGAAGCGTCCCTCACTGGTCGCCTTCCTTATCATTGACCTCAATTTGCCACATTGATCATCTTCAACTTTTTGAATAACAATACCGAAGTACGGCACACGTTGCCAAGCTTCACAACATAAGATTGAGATTCAAAATCATCAGACATAATAATCTTGGTTGCTACTACTGGTGGCCTGAATAAATAGAAAGTGTGAACGATACGGCATCACGTAATCAATGTCGGCAAAGAGATGCACTCCAGATAACTCCACTATAGAAAGGCATTTCGCAAGACTAAAAATCAAACTCTTCTACAGGCAAGACTAGAGAGATTCCACGGCTGAAGAGCCCATGGACGGATTGAACGCATACATCCATTGGACAATAAAAACGTTTCAAGCTCTTCCTGAGAGGGCTAAGTCCTGCGCAATTCAGGAGAAAGCAAGGGTCTAAGCGTAAGGCTCTGGGTCAAAAAAAACGTCAGCATCTTCAAGTGTTCAAAATACGCTATCAAGCACACAAAGAATCTAAAGAAGGGTTTCTACAGGCTCGAATCGAAAGTTTGGAGCATCTCCCATGATGAGGGTCGATCCCTCAACACGAGATATCCATGTTCGTCCGTATCTGCGGTCGCGAAATTCGAGAATCATTGGAGGACGATAGCCATCGAGTATATTTTCAGCTCTAGCCAGCGCTCCGATCAGCACGAACAAACCCGCCAGAGCCTCTAATGTGTTCTCCAATGTCGCTTGATGGTAACATTCCACTCTATGATGCTTAACATTGTTGTAAGCCTTCCACCAGGAAAGCGATGTATTAACTGGTACACGGCCGTCTTCCTCTGATTCCCACCAATCATTCCATGGCGTACTAACTAACTTGCTCCTAGCAAAACTAACTTCAACCTGATCAAGATCTCTTTGAAGATAGTTATGAGCATATTCTCTATAATCTCTCATGTTGTTCTCTTCATTCTTAGAAAGGCTGTTTTTCTGGTTTTTTATATCGATTAAGTCTTTAAACGTTACATCGATTTCTGAGCCAGTTGCCAACAATAATTTTGCGAGCTTTGGTCCGTAGGCGTGAAGATTGCTCTCGTGAGGCTCGATATAGTCCAAAATATCGCTTAAATCTTTTTCAAGCAACAGAAAATAATCCCAGTGGATTCTTGCATAGTTGCCTAAATTTTGAATTTTTCTGTCAGTAATCATTTGGGTTACAATCTTTTCTTCTTGCATTCTGTACTCCCATTCAAGGCCTTCGGATGTAATGCAAAGAACTCATTCTTTGCATTGTTCTATGCGAGTAGCATAATTCCTAAAATGAACCCACCTCGATGATTACCGTAATGCTAGCATTGTATAATATGCGAAACGTCCATCGTCAAGCTATAAATTCACTACCAACGTCGCTCAAGTCTATCAAATGCAAGAAGATTTAAGCATCTGACGAAGCCTCTCCTAATAAAATCAGAGCAAACAAACTAGGAACCAGAAATAACTGCCGGACAGGGATGCTAACGTTTTCCGACTCCGAATCCCCACAACACAAGCCATTTGCCTTCTTCTGTCCCATGCAAAGCCTTACCTCACTGAGAAGTTTTACGCGTTTCTCATCACCCCAATGGACACACGCGCCCAACTCACTTCTGATTTCCTTGATCGTGCAACCTTTCCCATTCCGCCACGCCTTTCAGCGACCAAAGCTTCTGACCTCGTGAAAAAGAAACCATACGTGATAGAATCGTAAGGTATGTAAAATGCAGGTTTTATGTGCAAGAAAACGCTTCAGAGACCATGCAGGACACACCGCGGGGAGCACGTTTGCAACCAAAAGAACTCACATATCAAAATCATACGGTTGCCTCGGACGATTCCCCTAAAAAGCACGCATCCCGCACCACAAAAGCAAGCAGCCTCAAACCAACCGCAACCCACGGCAATTTTGAAACTGTTCGTAGCGGCTACTTGTTTAAGGTTGATGAAATTGAACGAGCCCTTCGAGAATCATCGTATCCTGAAGAATTCAAGAACCTCCAAGGAATTGATGACCGGAAAGCCTATCGCGCACTAAAACGAACTTTCGACATTGCGTTTAGCATTCTTATTTTCGCCCTATTCTGGTGGCTATATCTTCTCCTTGCTATCATTATCAAAATTGACGACAGCAAAGGCAGTCCTATTTTCACCCAAGAGCGAATCGGGAAAAATGGCAAGCCCTTCAAAATGTACAAATTCCGGACGATGTGCGTCGATGCTGAAGACCGCCTGGAAGAACTTGCTCACCTCAATGAAAAAACTGGACCCGTTTTTAAGATCAAAGACGATCCGCGAATATTACGAAGCGGGAAAATGATTCGAAAACTCAGCCTCGATGAACTTCCCCAGTTCTGGAACGTCCTGAAAGGGGATATCTCTGTAGTAGGCCCCCGGCCTGCTTTGCCAAAAGAAGTTGCAACATACAATGACTACCAAAAGCAACGTCTTTTAATCAAGCCCGGCATCACGTGCTACTGGCAAACACGAACAAACCGGGACTCTATCTCCTTCGATGATTGGGTTGACCTCGATTTGCTTTATATAAAACAATGTGGGGTCTGGGCTGATACAAAGCTGATCATTCAAACTGTAGGCGTTGTCCTAACTGCGCAGGGAAATTAAATTCATAAGATGATCCTCTATACCAAGTGTTCAAAAATATATTCTCATATACACCCACAATCGGGTTGTCATAAATCTTAATCTTTCGAAGGTCGCGACCCTCTTTAGAAAGCTACCGTAGCGAGCGAGATGATATTGAAACCGGTCATATAATGCTCGCCACTAGGCAATGTCACGACTATGCCCAATCGACAAAAACGCCTCGTACACCAGCTCTTTTTGCCGCCTCTATATCTTTTTGCTTATCCCCAAACATAATGCATTCTTCTGGAAACGCATCGAAATCATTTAAGGCGTTTAGAATCATTCCTGGTTTTGGCTTTCTGCAATTACAAGGCCCTGTGAAATCCGGATGGTGTGGACAAAAATACCATGCGTCTACCCTGCCTCCTGCCCGAGCAATCTCGTCTTCCATGATCGCATGCAGTTTTCGCATATCTGCTTCGGTATAGTAACCCTTTGCAATTCCAGCTTGATTAGTTACAACTACAATTTTATATTCGGGATTCTTCGTATATGTTTTCATTAGGTCAATTGCTTCAGGTATTAATTCTAGTTTGTTTGGCTCAAAAAGATGACCTGTATCCACGTTCAAGGTTCCATCTCTGTCGAATAATGCAAGCTTCCAGTGTTTGACGAGCGGCGCAAACAAATCTTGTGCACGCATATAATCCTCAGGAACACCAATATCAATGAATAAGCCTGTGCATTCGACAGCCCGTATCGCATCATGATTTACTATCTCTTCAAGAAAATCGTGCTCAAAGCTAAACACATCTGGAAAGGATTTGAGTGCCTCTCTCTGCAATAGATATATGCCTGCATTTATGACCCCTGCTGTGCAATAAGCTTTTTCTCGAAATGATAGAACAGCTCCTTCTTCGTCAACAGCAACGGTTCCATACCTATCAAAATCTGTCATCTGTTTTGTTGCCAAAACAACTCGCAAAGATCGCTGCTTTTGAAAAGCAGCCTCTTCCATGCGGTCAAAGCTAGCTTCACAGTACGTGTCGCCGTTCAAGACATAGACCCAATCGTTGTTGCATAAAGCCAATGCTTTTTTTACCGCCCCACCTGTTTGCAAAGGCGATTCCTCTGAGCTGTATAGAATTTCGAGACCTCTATAGTTTTGGCCAAAATAGCTTTCGATACACTCTCGCTTATATCCATCAGCTATAACAACACGAGAAAATCCTTTTTCAGCCAACATATCTAAGATAAAACGCAAAAAAGGTCTTGATGCAACTGGGGCCATTGGCTTTGGAACATCGCTAACAACGTGAGCCAATCTTGTTCCGAAACCCCCTGCAAGCACTATCGCTTCTCGTTTCTTCGCCACAACCTAATCTCCAAATATCTCTGACTCAACAACGCTACATATACAATGATAAATGGGTAGATGATACTCCTGAACTTCATGGGTTTCTTGTGCTGGAACATGAATTGCAATATCTGCTAAATCGGTTAGCTCTGTCACGCCACTTCCAGTCATCGAGATAATCTTTAGTCCTTTCGTTTTTGCAACACGAAACGCCTCTAATACATTTAGAGATTTTCCACTAGTAGATATGCCTATCAAGACATCATTTTCCTGACCGTAACCATAAACTTGCTGAGCAAAAGCCCCCTTTGAAGTCTCATCATTCGAGAATGCTGTCAGAAACGCTGTATGCGATACGAGAGAAATAGCTGGCAACGAACCCTCAAGCCAGTCTGGTGCATTACATTTAAATAAACTTTGGTACTTAATATCGAATTCGCGATCTCGAGATCGCTTAAACCTAAAACTTTTCATCAGTTCGCCAACAATATGCTCACTATCTGCAGCTGATCCACCATTGCCACAAACGAGAAGCTTTTTGCCAGAACTAAAACTATCAGAAAGACATCGACACGCACTTTCTATAGCCAAACGGCATTCTTTAAGGGCCGGATAAGAGATTACTAGTTTATTTAGAATAGTTAAGGAGTTCTCGTTGAACTCAGTTTTCACTTTTTCCTCCTAGGGGTGCTTTATCTTCGGTGCTAAAAAACCACTGTCCCTTTAGTTGAATATCCATCTTTGTTGATCAACATCCATAAATAATGCAATGATTTTATTATGCATATCTGAGTAGGTATTCCCTTTCCACGGAGATAGCTTTCTGTATGCGGCAAAAAGAGCCTATGCGCGAAAAATACGAATCGTCTTGCTGTATGTCTTCTACAGAGCGAACAAGCTGGTCAATGTCTATATTTGATTCTATCCAATTATTTCCATTTCCAACATGCTCTGCATATCGCTTGATCCCTGCATTTTGACACAATGATTCACATTTCGGATGGTAAACAATTGGAATAACGT
>CAJMOJ010000051.1 GCA_905215035.1 uncultured bacterium | reverse complement strand
ATGGCAAAAACAACACAAAGGCACAGGATAGCCACGGCGGTTAAGATTGTGCCACCAACTCGACCGAGTGCGCCATCAAAAGCTCCGCGCGGACCATTCAGACGACTTACCACAAACACGCCGAGGCATGAAAGAACAGCATCGACAAGCAGAAATCCGACTAAACCCCAGACCCAAAGATCGCCACTCATCTGACCTAACGTGGGTGGAAAAATCAAGTTCCCTGCACCAAAAAACATCGCAAAGAGTGAAAATCCGACCACAATCGAATCTTTTCCAAGTGCCATTTTTCCCTCTGTTCTTCCGATTTGCTTCATGTAGAGCTCACCCGCGCGTTGCTAAAAATGTAACTGTCTGATCAGCCTTGATTCTAGAATAAGCAATCGCCAGCGAGGAATGCTGCATGTAATTTGCAAATGATCGGTCGATGATTTGTGACCATACAGAAACCCGCGCGATGGGACGAAGATCCTCGAAACAACATCGCCCCCCTCTTCTCACGCCCTATGAAATATCGCATTCCTTCCTTGAGATCTAAAATCACCAATGCAATCGCAACAATCGCAACAACAATTGCGTTATACCGTCCGCCGATTCAAATTCTGGCAAAAGTTAATTTAGGATAACTTTTGATGTGACAAAAAGTTATCCGTATCTAACATTTTAAGAACAGGAGGGTATTTTGCAGTTACCATTCAACAAGGAAGGAGCTTGCGTATCGTTCATACAGGCATCGCTCAACCATAGAGCGCTGATGGAGAAAATCGTCTCTATCATGCTTGCGTGTTTACTGGTAAGCACCTGTCTCCCCATACAAGCATATGCAAATTCCACCGACGAACCTACTACCACCAATGAAACTATTGGCGAACCCGCCAACGAACCTACTATCACGAGCGAGGCTGTTAGTGAGTCTACCGACGAACCCATCGATGAAACCACCAACGAACCTACTGCCACCAGCGAGATCGTTAATGAGTCCACCGAAAAACCTGTCAGTGAAACCAACACCGTAGACACTTCGAGCACCGCCGAAGAGCCCACGGAAAACACCAACGAAGCATCAACTCCGCTCAAGCGAGCTGATCTTCTCAACGGATCATACATCCAGATTGATACCCCAAGCAAAAACAGCCAGTTTTTGACCACTGATCGCAATGCAACAGCTACGGTAACGCTACATGAAGCGGTACCTTCCGCTACCCTCTCAGTCATTGCGTGGCCAAAGACACTCTCATTTGGTTCAGATTATGTTGACTCTGATGACATCAATCGCTTTGGTAAACGTCTTTTCACAAAATATAATGTCAAAAATGGCGATGTGGTTGACATCACTTTCAATGAATCTGTCTTTTCCGCAATTGAGCATCCAGAATCATACGTCATTATTGCTTACCTGCAATTTTCTGACACTACCTCAGCCGATGCATGGCCTATCGTCAAACCAGCACCCAGTATTGAGATTGTCAATGAAACGGGAGAAACTGTTGCTCTCTATGAGTTCCCTGATGTCACTATTGTAGAAGAGTCACTACCAGTAGGTGCTACCGCACTCCATCTTAATCTCACGGGAGATGATCGCCTCTTTGAGATTGCCAAAAAATCTCGTGGATCCAGCTCTGCTTTACAAATCCATATTACTGTTGTGGAATATGACGCCAACATCACTCCCTCAGATTACGACTTTGAAGAGACCGAACAAACACGTCTCTATTCTGAAGATGTCTACGAGCCTTTCACCAATAAAGAGATCACCTTCTCTACTCCCCTCACCGAAGGAAAACGAGTACGCGCACTGGTCTACACCACACAATACTTAGGCGATCTTGCCCCTAGCCCAATTCCGGCAAGCCACGACTACACTGCAGATAAACCCGATGATTCGGTACTTGTTAGCAAAGATGCCAAACCTATTGTGTTAACTCCAGCTATTAGTACTAATGATGTCTTAACACCATCATCTCAAACCATCACTTACGCCCTCTCTCATGTTCCTACCGATAGTAATAGCATGCTGATGGTAAAGCTCTATAGCGAAGGCGAAGAGACCACAACCCAAGGAGGCAAATTTATCGCAAGCGTCCCTGCTACAGATGGAACGCATACGGTAACTATTCCTTCAACAGTGACGCTCAACCCAGGAGATTATGCGGTCGCCTTTCTCATGCAAGCCGGCTCAGTTATGGCTCAGTCTGCACCTCTTGTAGTAACCTCAGAAACAACACAAGGCGATATTGTTATTGAAGGACCCATCGCCAAAACATCTTCAACTGTAACGGTGACCATCAATTGCGATATTCCCGCAGGAGCACACCTGAGCCTTCGTCAGTTCAATGAGCCAAAAAACACTGAATGGGGTTCTCAGAACGCTATCGGCTCTATTCAAGATCCTCTCCGTGGAGAAAATACGGTTTCGATCTCAGGTTTGCGTCGCGATTATGTTGTCGCATTTCTTGCGACCGACTATGGCTCTACTATCTATGCCGCCTCTGAGCCAATAGCGGTCACCCATGAAGCAAAAGCACCCACCGCATCGCTATCTCCTGCCGATGTTGCTTTTACTGAAGGTGATCTCTACACCAACCTTACCTGGAGTGCAGATGAGTACGCAAAGAATGTAACCTATACACTCTATCAATTTATGGGCGATGAGCTTGATGTAGAGCAGGCAGAAGTTATCGCATCAGGAAGCATCTCTAACTACTCCTCTCATTCTGGCACGCTAGGTGTTTCAGTAAGCAAACCACTTAAAGCAGGCTACAAAGTGCAAGCCGTTCTTTCGGCTGATGATCTGAGTGCCACATCAAATGTTTTAGAAGTTGGCGCACGACCCGCATGGTCGCTTAAAACGCCCCAAGTAAGCTTTAGACAAGATTCCATTCAGGTAAACGATAAGACCGTTCAGATCATGGCTGACTATGACGAAGGGTATGCAGAACTCGGTTCAGAATACTTCTGTGTTGTATCGGTTTACCAGATTGATGCCGCACTTGCGGAAAACGGTTATACCGATGAGGATCTCGAAGACACTCCTATCTCCTCTGTGTTTTACAACGACACGCGCAAGGACCAAACCTGTGGCGAGCTTTCTCTAAACATCAATGAGAGTGCACAGCTCAAAGAAGGCAACTATCTGGTAATCAAATTGCGCCTCCCTGATGCAATCCGTCAAGATAGTCAATCTATGTGGCGTGATTATATTTCTGAAGCTATCCCCATTGTTGCCGATAACAAAGATTCAGAAGATCAAGATCCTCTCACTATTGATATCGCAGGCGCGCTCACAACAGCAAGCACCACTATCCCGGTTTCGCTACAGGGTAACGTACCCGAAGGAGCGCTTCTGCTTGCAAAATCATTCACTGCCGATGAGCCCATCGCCTTTGATAAAGGAACTCCTCTTGGTATAAAAACCAACCTAAGTACACCAAGTTCTTTTGAGTTCACTCCAACAAAAGCATTAGAAAAAGACACTACCATTGTTCTTTTTGTGCTGGTAAATGGTGAGGTTATCGCTCAATCAAAACCAATCACTATTGAAGATGACACCACAGAAGAACCTTCCTCTGATCCACGCTTTACCGTCACATGTCACGACAAGATTACTCCTGAGAGCACTAAGGTTACCTTCACGATCAAGGCAGAAAATCCTGCCTTTGCAGACCGCCTGATCAATGTTGCTCGAATTGTGCCCGTACGTGAAGATGGCACCCCATCTAGCGACTATCAGGATGCACTTGCAAGTCAATTTTTAGTGACCCCTGGTGAGATCACGTTTGATGTATCCAACGCTCATCTTGTAGCTGGACAAAAACTGTGTCTTTGCCTGATGACCTTTAACCCAGATAGCACGTTTTATAGCGATGCGCTTACCGTTGAAGTGCAAGCTGATCCTCAAAAAGTCCTTCTTTATAATTTGGGATCTAACACAGAACGCGGCGCACACATTCGAGCTATTTTAGATGAATTGGGTATTACTGCAGAGACCATCACCGCTTCTGATCTTGATCAACAAGTAGGCTATTTAGCGGGACTTTCTGGGTTTGTTCAAAATAGCGATGGAAACACCGATACTGAAAACGCTCCTTCGTCTGAGTTTATGCTCATGTGCGGTTTTGACGAAGCTTTGCTTGATGCGTTTCTTGACGCCATGCAAGAACAAGAAATCCGCATTGATCATAAAGCCATCGTCACACAATACAATCGCTATTACACCTTGCGACAACTTATTGGCGATATTGCAAATGAGCATGAAGTTTTCCAGGCGTTACTCGCTCTTGATAAAAGTGTAAAAGCCGCTGAAAGTCTTGATGAAGAAACATACGGTGCTCACGAGCAGTGGGACAATCTCCAAGCTGCCATCGCACAAGGAAATGATGTCCTTGCTACCGAAGAACCAACCCTTGAATCACTCATCAACGCCAAAAAAGCCCTTGATGAGCTTATAGAGATCATCACCAACGACAACCCCTCAACAGACGAGGAAAACAAACCTGATCCAAGTCTTCCTGGTGATGACCCCAACAAACCTTCTGAAGATAATCCATCCACGGAAAAACCTTCCGAAAAACCTTCTGGAGACAACACCTCAACAGAAACACCTTCGGATAACCCTTCAACAGAAACCCCTCAGCCCCTTCAGCCTGGACAAAACTCGTCTACTGCTGGCTCTACTACTGGCAATGCTCGTCCCACCACTTCTACCACCAACTCTGCCACCAGTTCCACTATCAATTCAGCTAACAGACTCGGTGTGGTCACAGCAGTAGCAGCGCAACACAGCAACCAATCTGGTCTTGAAAACGGTCTTGGAAACGAGAAAAATGCACAGGCTTCTGATGAGGCTTCCCTTCTTTCCGCAGAAGCAGAAAACGCCCTTGCAGAAGTCGCATCGGTACAGCAATCAATTGACAACGAAGAAACTCCTTTGACCAATAAGGATCAAAGCGGCCAGGCCAATATCAACTGGCTGCCCTTAGTAATCATATGCGCACTGGTACTTTTTGCAGCGATTGCCTGGATGCGAAAGAAAAAGAACTCTGATCGATAATGTCGATTGAGCAAGAGATTGGACGAGAGCTTAGACAAAAAGAAGTACTAAGAAATCGCTACGGAAATAGGAACGATTACAGATTCTTAGATCACATGTAAATTGCGTGACTTGATAATCGCATCACTCGATAATCGCGCCACTCGATACGTCATTAAGAAGGCTCCTTTTAGGAGCCTTCTTTTGTAATAAACAGTACTGTTGTAATAAGCAGTACTGTTTTCAATACGCAATAAATGCAATATACATAACTCGCGCGCCTAGCACTCCTGTGTTGTTAGTACCTCTCGCCCTTCTTGTGCTGTCAGTTCTCTCCAATCAGGTTTATCAAACTTCCAAGCAAGATAAATTGCACGAATAGAACTGATCACGCAAAGTGCACCTACTGCAAAGAAAAACGGATTATTTAACGGGTCGACCACGCTTGCAAAAAAACCAATACCCTTAGGGCAGAACGTGAAGATTGTGCCCAATAAGGTAAATACTGCCAAGAACTTCATGCCCGGCTGGTAATGTGCAACCTCTGTAAAACGACGCTGGACCATCAAAGCAAGAATAGCGTTTGTTGACATCATAAGGAAGAGACATAAAGGATCACCAATCGTCACACGAATTGCCTGGAAGAGCAATGCACCTATTGCAAACCCAAGTAGTCCTAAAGCCCATGCTGTCTTTTTTGATACAGGGCGTCCATAAGTAAAGATACCAAACACTTCTTGACGTTCATTCTTGACTGTCTGATACAAACTGAAAATCTCAATACCAACAAAAATCATGCAGCCAATACAAAGCACTTTCCAAAGCCACCAATCAATTTGGAAGAACCATTGGTTAAAGCAAATGAAGGCAAAAGTGAAATCGTGACCAAAATACCAACAATGCATCCAGAAATAAAATGGGCACTGCTTATTTTTTACTTGCATCCACATACTGCAACCATATTGCAAAAAGCCAAACCCATACGTGATAAATGCGGCAATAACGATCATGGTTTGATCGGCCCAAACGTTAGCCATGCCCTCCGCTATTGTATACATAGTAACTCTCTCCTACTATTTTCCTCTTATTTCGTACTTCTTAGCGCCTTGCCTTTGTCGATCTCTTAAGTTGCTTCTAGTTTCTAGTCGTTTGCTACCACAACCTCTTCAACAGTCTCAGCAACGATAACCCCATCGGCATTTTCTTCTTTTTTCAACTGGTAGTACCTGATGAGCGATCCAATACCGCATGCACAAGCACAAACACCAAAGAAGTAGGTATAGAAGTTAGAGAAGTTTGCATCCATCGCTGGAAGAGCAAAGAACCACCAAGCAATCTGTGCGATCAATACCGACCACAAACTCCACGCTGAAATACCCCGTGTTGATTCACGGACAGAAAGCAAAATGGGCATAAACAACGTGCATCCCACTACTGTCGTTGCAATCATAATTTGTACGAGCGGATCGTTAATGGTGACCCAGAGCCAATAATAGAGGCCTACAACCACCACTTGCGCACCAATATAGAGTGCAATAGCGGTACTTCTCTTTTTTGCACGAGGGAAAATCTCATCGAGATCCCACTTGATAGACTGCCAATGCGTAATGAGTTCCGCAATAAACCACAGCACCATGCCAACCCAAATTATGTGGGTAAACCAATGATTGGTAGCAAGACCTGGCGTCCACCAAAGGGCAAACCCAAGGAACACAAAACAAAAATCGTTTGACATGTTCCACATGTTGGTTTGCCAAGGCATGCCACAATGTTTTTCTTTAAAGCCTCTGATGATTGCTGCAGTGTAGTAAATCACAAAACACAACATGGTGACTGCGTAACTAGCAAGCAGCACCGGATCGAAATCATTAAAGTGGCCAAGAACTGTCTCAACCGTATACCCCATATCCATGGTATCCCCCTTCTCCTCTCGTAAACCCTCGCCTCTTGCCCGAGTCTTGCCTCTAATCCAAGTCAAGTCAGATTAAGCTAAGCCAAGCTTGATCAAACAAGAGCCAAACCAAACCAAAATCAAAGCACGATCAAACCAAACGAGAGCTCGATCAGATCAAAATCAAACTAAACTAAAAACCAGATCAGCTTGATTGTTTTGAAATATACTTCCCACTCCAAGAGCGTGTTTACGAGTTTAGTATACATGTATAGTAAACAGGTAGAGTTAGATAAGAAACTCGTTTAAGATATGTAAGAATTTAAGAATCATCAATAGCAGTTACTGGTAGCGATGAGAGGCATTAAGACATGGCACGCCCACGAAATGAGCAAGAAGAACAGCGAATTTACCACACGGGATTTCGCATGCTCATTGAATCTGGCTATAAATCCACCTCGTACCAAACAATCGCTGATGCAAGCGGCCAATCACGTGCCTTTGTTCAGCACTACATTAAGAAAAAAGAACAATTACTGGAGCGCTTCATTAAAGAGCTCCTCGATCATATGGATGTGTGGGTTCTCGAACATCGAAACATCCGCGACATCTACACTAACTTTGCCTTAACAGGTCAACTCTATTTTGCATTTCTCTTTAATGAGCGTGTACAACCTCTTGCCATGGACATGCTCGGCGATAGAAACATCTCACTTGTTGTTATCGAGGCCAATACCGCCTATCAGCAACATAAGTCTCATCAAACCGCTGCACGACAAAACAAGCTGTTGCAAGAAATTGTGCGACTCATTGGTGGATCTTACGAGCTTGCCTACTACTGTCTATGCAATAACTTGTCACTTGATCCGTTCGAAGAATCACTCCGTATTGTGCTTGGTTACGCAGAATTAGTTGGCGAAGATCTTCAAGAAATTGCCGATCACACACGCTCGGCTGCACTCTCTTCATCAGAAGTACATGATGCGCTTCATACTATCTTAGAACGCATAACTCAGTAAGTACGTAATCCAACTCAGTAAATACATGACCTTGGCTTAAAGAAAAACCACTCTCGGAGATTCCATGACAAACGAAATCACCAATAAACATGATACCGATAACCCTTATGGATATCGCGGCTTTGCTAATCGACATTCACTTATGCGATCATCAGGTGTCACCCTCATTATTCTAGGATGCGCACTCTCATCATTTGCAAGCCTCTTGCCTTCCATCGACAGCGCCGATTCCGCCGTTATCTCCAAAGCAATCGATGAGATTGTGCGTCTTGCAAGCAAAGACCTTCTTGATACAAACTTTGCAAGCACCCACGTACTTGCTACCGTACTTCTGATCGCCTTCATTATTATCGGCTGCTGGATTTTAAGCCGCGCTAAAGATGACCTCAAAAAGTTTCAAGAAGCCTACCCCTATCTGACCATCTCATTTACTGATCATGAATTGCAGCATTACAAAACCTCAGGTAAGCGCTTCAGTATAGCTGGCATGGTTATTATTATCCTTGCTATTGGTGTTGGCATAAGCGTCCATGGTTTTACTAATCTCTACACTGATTTTGAAGGCATCACTCAAATTGTTACCACGCAAGCCATTACCACAGGCATCATTCTCACTTTTGTGGCGATAGGCTGCTGGCTTCTTATACGCGGCACAACACTCCGCAATATTCCCAACATTACGCGCTACAACTATAACGCGCTTGCTAAGCGCAATATCTATGAGATGAATCGCGATTCGAGCGGTAAAGTTAGCGATGGACTTATGCATGCTCGCAAGATTATTGCGCACAAAAATCTCATGAACCGCATTTTTGTTATTGGCGGCGTTATCGTTGCGCTTGCACTCTACGCTCTGCCATCACTTGAGACTCCTTATTTCTGGATTACACTTGTCGTAGCAGGTGTCGCTTGCAAGATCTCATCACAACATGCTTACCGAAAGGTATGTGCCCTCTCTACTTCAAAGGACGATCTTTACCCGGTGTATCAGAAATAGTACGAAGGCCATTCTTTGGTGGCTGAGCAAGAGGAAACCAATACTTCCAGGCACTCAGCTTATGTGCGCCCCTCACGTGACTCACCTGCCTAAACGCATCCCGTGGAATAAACGTCCGCAATTGTTTGCCGCTCTCCCCTTCTAAAAATACATTGCCTTTCGAAAGTGCTTCGATCACGAACGTGAGACAGTTGTATGAAAAAAGATCATACGTACCAGGATTTGTACGCTTTTCTTCGGCAAACGCACGTATCTGATCAAAGGCATCTTTGGTGCACCATAGAGCAAGAGCAGCGTTTACATGCTCATTCCAATAATTTCCAGGCTGTCCATGCACAATCCAACCCGATGAGGCTTCAATTTGCGCAAAGGTAAGTGGGTGCTCAAGACACGCCATGAGTGCGGGCGCCTTAATAGCCATACCCTGTCGATAGAATGAATAGGTTTCAAGTTCACCATTCATTGGGCCAAGCGCTAATATCACATGACCATAATCGAAAGCAGCTTCCAGATTAAAGAGCAAGAAAATGCTAAAAGCATCTGATGGTGCAGGTATTTGAAGTTGTTTTGGAATCTCTTCACGTTGCTGATCAGCATGAGAGTGATTCAATATGTCAACGCTGATACCTTTCATGAAACCCCTCCCACCATCATGTTTGTCACGCTTGTAGACTGACCTACTTGTAGACTGATTCATTTGCAAACCAACCTGTTTGTGAACAAATCTGTCTACAGGTCGACCTTTGCCACGCCTTCTTACAGATAACTCTGGCAACTTTAACAGACACGCCCAAGGCGAGATCCGGCTACTCTTTTTTGAAAACGTTTTGTTGACGCAAGCTCAGCAATTCACCCACGCTTCATATATAAGCCAGTTAGAGGATCAAAGTAATACCTACAGTAAGAACACAAGAACACACTAAGAGACAAAGTAAAACAAACAAGACAAGACCAAACATACAGCAAGACTATAGCTAGCTAAGGAAACGGACGAGAAAGATCCACTGAGGAGAGCGTTATGTCAGAGATAGATTTGATCGGAAAACGTGTAGTTATCGCACTCGGAGGCAATGCGCTTGGCACCACTCCAAAAGAACTTATAAAAAAGGTTGAGGCGACTGCACATCAAATTGCCCTTATGATCAAAGAAGGCATTAACATTGTTGTAACTCATGGCAATGGTCCACAGGTTGGCATTATTGATGAAGCCTTCACTATTGCCTCAAAAGATGACGCAAGCACAATTCCTTTTATCCCCTTGCAAGACTGCAATGCTATGAGCCAAGGCTATATTGGCGCACAACTCACTGTGGCGCTCATGAATGAATTAAAGAACCAAAATATCATGCGATCAGTCGCCGATGTGGTTACCCATGTTGTAGTCGATGCAAACGATCCAGCATTTACTGATCTTGAAAAGCCAATCGGATCATTTATGACTGAAGCTGAAGCAAAAAAATTAAGTACCGCTGAAAACATCCCCGTAAAAGAAGATTCTGGTCGTGGCTGGCGGCGCGTAGTCGCAAGTCCCCGTCCACAACACATTGTTGAAATCGATGCAATCCGCGATCTTATGGACGAAGGTTACGTTGTTGTTGCAGGTGGTGGCGGTGGCGTGCCTGTTGTAGAAAAGAACGATATTTACACTGAAGTCGAAGCGGTCATTGACAAAGACCTAGTCAGCTCGATCTTAGCATGGAAGATGAAAGCTGACATGCTTATCATCTTGACTGCAGTCGAGCATGTCTACATCAACTACAACACGCCTAAACAACGTGCACTTTCCACCATGACCAGCCAAGAAGCGCGCGAATATATCAAACAGGGACAATTTGCTCCCGGCTCAATGTTACCGAAAGTCGAAGCGTGTATTGAATTCGTTGAGGCCCATCCTGGCGGTAGCGCATTGATCACCTCACTTGGTCACGCTGCCGAAGGCTTACGTGGTGAGACAGGAACTCTTATCACGAGTTCTCTTCAAGGATAAAAGCACAAGAGATGCAACTAAAGCAATAAAGGCAAGATATCCTTGTGCGCTCATACCACCATCATTGGTTTGTGCTGACCATCATTAGTCTATGCTGATGCAGCGCCGTTATCAGAAGGCCCATCGCCAGAAGGGTTATACCCCTGTACAAGCGCACACTCCAAAGCAAGCTTGTCGCAAGTAATAGAGATAGTGCTTGCGTTATTCTGTCGTATTCAAGAAAAATTTCAGAAGCTCGCTAACATTCAGGTTGTGAAGTCCACTAACGCTTAACCACATGCCGTTAGTCTCGTCATGCTTTTACCTATAAAATATAGCTATATTATATATCTAAAAGCAGAAAGAGGTGATTATGGAAACTGCATTGGATTTTTGCCATCGGATATACGTCGAAAACAGAGCTATTGCTGCTTCATTTCAAGAGTTGATGACACCAATTTTCGCTGAAGAAGGGTTAAAGCCGTTGGAAGGCTGCCTACTTGCGGAACTTGGTCATAAGGACGACAGAACAATAAACGACCTTGCTCATGCCACATCCATACGCCCCACAAACCTACCTCCCCTCTGTCGATCTCTTGAGGAAAAAGGGCTGATAACGCGTCGGCAAGACAGTGAAGACGGGCGTTCGCATAGATTATTGTTAACCCCGCAAGGCAAGAACGTCTTAACCGCTCTTGATAAACACATGGCAGATCGACTGTCTTTACAGAAAACAGAAAACTGGATTCAAGAAACAGGGCAAACAACGATCAAAAACGCAGACCAAAAAACCTTGATTAGCGCAGCCCTTACCGGCCTGGAAGCATTGCACATATTATTGAACGATAAATAAAAGCAGAGAGAAGTGATACATATTGTTCGGAGTTAGCAAGGAGAACTTACTTATTGGAATCATTCTATTGGCTGGTACTGTACTGGTCATGCTTAATCAAACGGCATTGAATCCAGCATTGCCATCAATCATGGCGGACCTTAAAGTCGATGCCGCTACCGTTCAATGGCTCGTCTCAGCCTATTCTTTGGTAAATGCTATCGTAATTCCCTTGTCAGCCTATCTTATGGGACGCTTCGGTACGAGAAAGATATTCTTGGCTGCCATATCTCTGTTCACAGTAGGAAGTTTGCTTGGTGCTGTATCGTCAAACTTCCTCATCGTTTTGATAGGTCGCGTACTGCAGGCAATTTGCGCCGGTGTTAATATGCCGATGATGTTTGCGGTGCTGCTTCTGATCTTCCCCCGCGAGAAACGCGGAAGCGCAATGGGTATCGTAACTTTAGCTATTTGCTGCGCACCCGCCATCGGCCCTACCGTATCAGGATTACTTGTCGATGCGGTCGGATGGCACGGACTCTTCTGGTTTGTGACAGCACTTTCCGTATTGCTACTCATTGTGGCTATAGCCAAACTTAAACCCTATGGAGACTTCGAACATATCGCTTTTGATGCGCCTTCTGTCGCACTCGTGGGTCTAGGTTTACTTCTACTGCTCTTTGGTATATCGAGCCTCAAATCCCCCGACACACTTGTCGTAGCAGCAATATGTGCTGTTGCAGGCTTGATCTTGCTAGCACTATTCGTCAGAAGGCAACTACACCTGGAGACACCGCTCTTGAATGTTCGCGTACTTGCGTGTAGAGATTTTCGCACTGCTGCAATCGTTGTCATGCTTATTCAAGCAACTCTTATCGGCTTAAATATGATCATGCCTCTCTATATCCAAAATATTCTTGGTTATTCAGCCTTTATTTCGGGTCTTGTCATGTTGCCAGGAGCAGTTTTGGGAGGCCTAGGTAGCGTACTTGCGGGACGATTGTTCGACCGCTATGGTGTGAGAAAAAGCGTATTACCTGGATTTTTGGTCATGTTTGTCGCCACGCTTGCGCTTCTAACATTCGGCATTAATACAGCTATCCTAATTGTAGCTTTGGTCTACGCTATCATCTTAGGTGCGCTTCAATACTCCAACACTCCAACCAACACCTGGGGTGTTAATGCGCTAGACAACCGCGTGATACAACATGGCACCGCTTTGAGCAATACGCTCAATCAAGTGGGAGCATCTCTTGCAACCGCTATACTCATGATGGCAATAACACTTGGAACAGCCGCATCAACTTCTACCGATCTCGTTATAGCAGCCCTTGATGGACAACGCAGCGCATTCATCATTGTCGCCATACTTGTTGGATTAGCCACCATCATAGTCATAGGATTTGTACGCGACAGACGTACAGAACCATCAGATGCCGCCTCTTTTGTTATGGAAACTATTCCTGCTCCTGGAAGCGGATATGCAGGTATTCTTGTCGGACAGGTCATGAACAATGACCCCTATTACGTACATGAAACAGGCACCGTACGCGACGCACTGCAGGTATTTATGGAGAAGAAGACCGGTGGTATTCCTGTGGTAAACAAGGAGGGACAAGTAGTCGGATTTGTTTCAGACGGGGATGTCATGAAATATATTGGAACCGGAAGTAATGCAGTACTCGATTCAACCTACATGCTCTACGTCAACCCCGAGAACAACACGATGGAAGAACGTGTTAACGATCTGCTTGAGCTCAATATCATGGAAATAGCAACTGACAAGCCTATATCGATTGATGAGCAGACACGATTAGATGCAGCATGCACCTTAATGGCCGAAAAACGTCTAAAGAAGTTACCAATAACTTCAAGCGGCATCTTGAAAGGCACCCTCTCACGAGCTGACGTAATGCGCTCGACAATGTCGGAGTTGCTACACATGAAAACCGTTTAAATCATTACATAAAATGAATCTGCCAAGTTTTTAGCTAAACCTAGGATAGCTAAACCTAAGATGACTAAGCCTAGGTACGCCAAACAAGATGAACCCCATCGCCTTCTACCTGCTCAATAGATTGCAAGGAGAGTGCTATGGGGTGATCTTGGTGCTCTCGATTACTTTGATCAGGGTGGCGATGGGTATCATGAGCATCATGAGAAACAGGCATCTTATCAAAGATAGTTGCCACTCCTTCATCTCCACTCGCCACAGGAGCAAACACAACTGACACCTCATCGACACATCCCGCCTCAAGAAGCGCCCAATCAGTCTTGCCGCCACCGCATACGAGCAGTGTTTTTATGCCAAGATATTACTCGAGTTTATTGGTCATAGCAGTGCAATCAATATTAGTTTCACCCGCAATGAGATACGGCACGCCAACACTGCGCAGATAGACTAGGAAACCTGCTGGAGCGGAAGCCGTCACTACTTCGATAACGCGTGCATCAGGTTACCCTATACACTTCAAGTACGTCAAACAAACTATTGCTTTACCTTAACCTGTTACACATAAAACGAGAAGTTTTGATTTCTTCATGAGTCATAACCTCTACGTTCAAGCCAGTACAATATAATCAATATAGAATTCAGCTAAGTACAATATTATTCTT
>CAJMOJ010000050.1 GCA_905215035.1 uncultured bacterium | reverse complement strand
ATTTTGCAAGAAATAATCTGTGATGTCTTGCAAGAAAAATATGATGCGAAATCTGAGCAAGTAGGGGACGTGATGCAAGAGATTCAGCGTCAGGTCATGCTGCGTTTTATTGACACACGCTGGATGGCGCATTTGCAAGAAATGGATTATTTGAAAGCATCAATTGGTCTGCGTGCATATGGTCAGCGAGATCCATTAACTGAGTATCGTGCTGAGGCTCATCGCCTTTTTAAGAATTTAATCGACAGTATTTATGAGGATTATCTACGCTTTTTGTTGCGTGCTCCAATCGTGGTTCAACAGCAACCTCAACCTGAAGAGAAGACGCCTTTAGAAGGTAACGTATCTTATTCGAATCCTGAGGCAAATTTAACGCAATCTCATGTGGCAGTTAATAGGGCAACAGCGCGTGCCAATGCTGAGCGCAATGAACGGGTAATGCAAACTCAGGAAAGTTCAGCTAAGGATGCTTCGGTTAAGGCTCGTACCTATGAGAAAGATAAAGATGATCCTTACGCAAATTGCGGGCGTAACGACCCATGTCCTTGTGGAAGTGGGAAAAAATTCAAGAAATGTCACGGAGCAAATCGGTAACTTTTTCTCAAACCACTTAAACAATTTAGATGGCTATAAGCCGATGAGAAAAGAGGCACTCATAGGTCGCGGGTGTCTCTTCCTCTATACTTAGGTGCGTTCAAAAAAGCGACAAGATAATTATCTACTTAAAAACTGCAAGTTAGGCATGATAGGATTAGTTTGATTACGTTAGAAGAAGCTCTCGGTCGTCTCAATGATGCCAAAGCGTATCTTCATATTAGCGATAAACAACAAGAATTGGCATCATTAGAAAAGCTTATTGCATCGCCAGACTTTTGGAATGATAGTGATAAAGCGCAAGTAATTTCAAAAAAGGCAAGTGATTATCGCGATGTAATTGAGCGCTTTTCAGATGCACAAAAGCTTCTTGAAGATGCAACAGTTGCTTCAGATTTTGCGGATGATGATCCAGAGTTTCAACAAGAGTTCGAGTCCTGTCTCACTACGCTTGAACATGTGTTAGATGATTTTGAGATTGAATCATGGTTTTCGAATCCTTATGATGATTCGGACGCAATCATTACTATTAATCCAGGCCAAGGCGGTCTTGAGGCGCAAGACTGGACTGAAATGCTGTATCGCATGTATAGCCGCTATGCAGAAACCAAGGGTTGGAAGACTAAAGTATTAGATATTGTACCAGGTGAAGGTATTGGTCTTGATCGTGTTAGTTTCCAGGTGGAAGGGAAAAATGCATACGGCATGTTAAAGAGCGAGCATGGCGTTCATCGTCTTGTGCGTATTTCTCCTACCGATGATAAAAAACGGCGTCAAACAACGTTTGCGGGCGTAGAGGTTGTTCCTGTGCTGCCCGATGATGATATCGCTGTTGAAATTGATCCCAATGACGTGCGTGTTGATGTCTATCGCTCTTCAGGGCCAGGCGGACAGTCGGTTAATACCACTGATTCAGCGGTACGTATTACTCATATACCAACAGGTATTGTAGTTACGTGTCAAAACGAAAAATCCCAGCTCCAAAATAAAGAAGTTGCTTTTAGGGTTTTGCGTGGCAAGCTATATGAAATTGAAGAACAGAAGCGTGCTGAAGAACTCAATGCGCTTAAAGGCGAGAAAATGGATAACTCATTTGGAAGCCAAATTAGAAATTATGTCTTGTATCCTTATCGCCTAATTAAGGATACGCGTAGTAATATCGAAAGTGGAAACGTTGATGCCGCTCTTGATGGTGATATTGATGAATTTGTCATTGGTTATCATCGTTGGAAGGCGTCGCAATAATAAAGGAAGGACGTCATGGATCTCACTACTGTTGCGGATCACGCGCAATCAATTCGTCACAACATTATCGACATGATCCACGAGGCGGGGAGTGGTCATCCAGGTGGGTCGCTTTCTGCTGCCGATATTATGGCCGCACTTTATTTTGGAGGTATTGTAGAATACGACCCTCAAAATCCTGATGACCCTGATCGTGATCGTGTCATTATGTCAAAAGGACATGCGGCACCAGCTCTGTATGCGACGCTTGCTGAGGCAGGCTATATCGCTCATGAGGAATTAAAGACATTGCGCAAGCTCGGTACGCGCTTGCAGGGTCATCCTGATTCGAATTTGCTTCCTGGCGTAGAAGTTTCAACGGGATCATTAGGGCAAGGGTTATCGATTGCTGCGGGTCTTGCGGCTGGTTTGAAACTTGATGCATCTCCCCATCATGTATATACCGTTTTAGGCGACGGGGAATGTGAAGAAGGTCAAGTATGGGAAGCGGCAACTTTTGCGGCGTTTAATAATCTTGATAATCTTATTGCTATTGTTGATCAAAATGGTTTACAGATTGATGGTCCTGTAAAAGAAGTTTGCGAGATTGGAAGTCTCTGTGACAAATTTAAAGCATTTGGTTGGGACGTCCATGAAGTTGACGGACATGATTTGCAAGCGCTTATAGCAATATTGCAAACGTGTAAGGATACTACCAGCAATAAGCCCCAGGTTGTTATCGCGACAACTATTAAAGGTAAAGGCGTTTCGTTTATGGAAAACCAAGCAGGTTGGCATGGTAAAGCGCCCAATGATGAACAGGCTACCCAAGCGCTCAAAGAGATTGATGGAGGTTCTGTCTGTGGTTAAGCTTGCAACTGAGGAACAAAAGGCCCAAAAAAAAGCAACGCGTGCAGCATATGGTGCTACTCTTGCGCAACTTGCCAACGAGGGTAAAAAAATCGTTGCTGTTGATGCAGATTTGACTGGCTCAACAACTACGAAGGCGTTTGCGGAAAGTTCGCCTGAAAATGCAAAACGCCTCTTTAATGTAGGAATTGCAGAACAAAATATGATTGATGTGGCGGCTGGGTTGGCATTGGCTGGTAATATTGCATATACCGGATCATTTGCAGTGTTTGGCACGGGTCGTGCGTATGATCAGATTCGCAATACCGTATGTTATTCGAAGTTAAATGTAAAGATTGCACCTACGCATGCTGGCATTTCGGTTGGTCCTGATGGTGGCTCACATCAGATGCTTGAAGATATTTCTCTCATGCGCGGACTTCCTAATATGACCGTTTTAGTTCCTGCAGATTATGCAGCAGCATGCTCTGCAATTCGATTGGCCGCAGACGTTCCAGGTCCAGTATATGTACGCATGGGACGTGCGTCTCTTCCTGCTGTTTACGCTCCTGATGTTGAGCTTGAGGTGGGTAGAGCATATGTGCTTCAAGAAGGAACCGATGTGACAATTGTTGCTTGCGGTGTTGAAATTGCTGAGGCAAATAAGGCTGCTGAAATGTTGCGTGATGAGGGCATCAGCGCCGAGGTGATCGATGCATTTTGTATAAAACCGCTCGATACACAAACTCTTGGTGCCTCCTTGCAGAAAACTGGATGTGCTGTTGTTGCCGAGGAGCATTCTGTCTATGGTGGTTTGGGTTCAGCGGTATGTGAATTTGCTTCTCAGACCAATCCAGTACCTATTGAATGTATAGGTATGAAGGATAAGTTTGGTAAGTCGGGTGAATTCGAAGAACTTATGACATATTTCAATTTGGATGCTGCAGCAATTGTACAAGCTGTGAAGAATGTACTAGCACGCAAAAACAATTGATATACTAAGTTAGATGTCTCTAAATGTAAGATTTGAACGGAGCATAAGAGTGGCACTAGATGAAACCGGTCAGGTTGCGGGAAAGCATTCTGCGCCCACACCGGCCTCGATTACTGAGCAATTATCTCAAGCGCTTCCAGCTTTGGATATTGATCAGACACCGCAAAATGCGGGAAATCCAGTTATTACCTTTGATCATGTAACCAAGGTATATCCAGCACAACCTCAAAAACCTGCTTTGGAAGATATTTCTCTTCATATTTTTCCAGGTGAATTTGTGTTTTTGGTTGGTCATTCAGGATCAGGTAAATCAACCTTTATTAAATTGCTTACCCGTGAGCTAAAGCCTACTTCAGGTCATATTTATGTTGCTGAAGAAGATTTAGGCGAAATGCGTAACTGGCGCGTACCTTATTTGCGTCGTAATATCGGGTGCGTTTTCCAAGACTTTAAGTTATTACCAAATAAAACTGTTTTTGAGAACGTTGCTTTTGCGCTTGAAGTAATTGGAAAATCACGCCATGTAATTAAGACGCAAGTTCCTGAGGTAATTCGTCTGGTTGGTTTGCAGGATAAACTTCAAAAATATCCTGATCAACTTTCAGGTGGTGAGCAACAGCGTGTTTCTATTGCGCGCGCTATTGTAAATCGTCCACCTCTTTTGATTTGCGATGAGCCTACCGGTAACTTGGATCCTCAAAATTCTCGTGGCATTATGGATTTGCTGGAAAGAATTAACCGTACCGGCACAACTGTGCTTGTAGCAACACATGACCGCGAGATGGTTGACAACATGCGTCGTCGTGTTATCGCCCTTGATAAAGGTCATCTTACCCGCGATCAAGATAGAGGAGTGTACGGTTTCGATGTCTAGTCTGTTTTATTTTTTCCGAGAGTCGCTTACGGGATTTAGCCGTAATTTATCTACGACTCTTGGTTCTATCATTACTATCTTTTTATCATTACTTATTATTGGTGTTTTCTTCATCGCTGGTAGCGTTATTAATAATGTTGTTGCTGATGTTGAATCACAAGTATCTATTACAGCATATGTTGCTGATGATGCATCACAAGAAGATATTGAATCAGTCATGCATAGCATAGAGGGTATGGAGGGCGTCGAATCAGTATCCTTTACTACTAAGGAACAAGCGCTCGAGAACTTTACTACTTCAATGACTTCAAATCCTGATATTGTTGCTCAACTTGATGGTCAAAACCCCTTACCTGCTTCTATTGATGTACAGCTTGCTGAAGCTCAAGAGGTTTCATCTATTGCACAAGGTATTTTAGATAATCAGACGTTTGTATCTATTTGTGATAATCCAGAAGATCCTTCTGATTCGTTGCAATATGGGCAAAAGACTGTCGATAAGCTTTTTAGCTTTACTAATGCTATTCGCATTGTCGGTGTTGCCTTAATTGCGCTACTTATTGTATCGCCTTTATCTTTATTAATAACACTATTCGTCTGGCAATTCTTGCTCGTAGAAAAGAGATTGCTATCATGCGTTTGGTGGGTGCATCAAATGGATTTATCCGTGGTCCATTTTTGATGGAGGGTGCGCTTCATGCTGTTATTGGATCGGTACTTGCAATTATTATTTTAGAAATGTTGCATCTTCTTTTATTGCCACGTATTTCAGAAGCGCTTCCATGGCTACCTATTGCCATTGATCCTATAACCTTTGTTCTCATCTATATTGGTCTATTAGTGGCAGGTTTGCTTATCGGTATTTTTGGTTCACTACTCGCAATGCGTCGTTATCTTAAGGTCTAAGTACGTAGTATTTGCTGAAATAAAAAACGTTTTAGTGGCTAACCATGGCAAGCCACACTACAATAAGGCTCGTCTCTGATATGTTAGGATTGCATGCGTTGCGAACCTAACAAAAGGGACGAGCTTTACTATTTGAGATAAAAAGGGGTGAATCGTGGCAGACAATTCTGTTAAATCGAAATTGGTGCCGCAGTATAAAAAGAATGCTCGTATTATGCGCGGTATGGGATTATGCCTTTTTGTGTTTCTCGCGTTTTGTGCAGGTTTCTGGGCTCGTGGAAATGATGTTCTTATGGGAATGTTAGGAATTACGGATTCTGCTGCACAACAGACAAACGCGGCTCATTCAAACAGCTCTGCTTATGACTCTCTTGCTGCTCGTGTGTCGGAGGTCGAAGATATACTCAATAAAGATTCATTGGATGAGTATGATCTCGGTACTGCTACTGATTTGGTAATGAATTCCTATATTTCATCAGCCGATGATTCCTATCTGCATTATTATGACGAAGATGCTTACAACATCTATCTTGCTAATACAAGCAATCCAGAAGCAGGTGTTGGTATTCTCTTTGGAGAAAAGGACGGAACCTGTTACGCTGCAGATGTTTTTGATGGATCTCAAGCTGCAGCGTTGGGAGTGCAGCCGGGCGATTTTGTTGATGCAATTGATGGAGTCCATAAAGATGTATGGACTATGGCAGAGGTTGTTAACACGCTGGACCGCAACCAAAATGATGATGTCATTATTACCTGGCGCCGTGATTCAAATACGGGAGATGTAACAGCGCAAAATACTTTTACTACCACCCTTGAATATCGAGATACATCAACTGACAACATTACCTTTGAAGTTATCGATGGCGTTTCCTTTATTGATATAAAACAACTTTCTGCTGATTCTGCAAAAGTGATGCGAGAAACGGTTCAGACATCGCTTCAGCAAGGTGCGCGTGCTTTTGTGATTGATTTACGTGATGTTCCTGGTGGCTATTTAACGCAAGCAGTTGAGATTGCCTCATTCTTTATTCAATCGGGCACAGTTGTGCAAATTCAAACCAACGTAAATACCACCACCCGAAGTGCAGATGGAGAACCTCTTACTGATGTTCCCGTGGTGGTTATCGTAAATGAGAATACAGCGGGTGCAGCAGAAGTGTTAGCAGCGTCTTTGCAAGAAGTTAACAAAGCGACCGTGGTAGGAACTGTGACGCAGGGAAAAGGGTCGGTGCAAGTAATGCAGCCTCTTTCTTTTGGCGGAGCATTACGGTATACGGCAGCGATTTATTTAACTCCTTCAGGTCGTTCGTTGGATGGCTCGGGAGTATCACCTGATGTGTCGGTGAGAAATGATCAAGATCAGTCTATAACTGCTGTAGAAATTGCTCGTTCACGTGCATCATAGTTTGGCATGCAATAAGAAGAGAGATGTATGGCTAGAAAAGATTTCAAAGCGCGTCGACGCAACAAAATACATCCTCAAGGGATTATAGAAATCAATCCCCAAGGTTTTGGGTTTGTTAAAACCGCAGAAGGTGAGTACTTTATTCCGCGCTCAAAGATAGGAAGTGCTTTTCCTGGCGATCTTGTTGAGATTGCGCCACTTTCTTCTCATGAAAAGCAGGTAAGGAATAGTTCGTATCGCATGCGTTCAAAAAGAACTCAGGCTACACAGCGGCCTGAGGCGCGTGTGACAAAAGTGATTGTACGTGCACAAAATCGCTTGGTAGGAACGTATGAGATCGCAGAACCTTTTGGTGTAGTAATTCCGGAAAACCCTGCAATCCATCATGATATTTTTACCTTGCGTAAAGATAGTCCTGATGTACATGAGGGCGATATTGTAGAGGTTTCAATTATTGAATATCCATCAAAAAATACTGCTGCAACGGGTCGAGTGGAACGTGTTTTAGGATCATCAGACGATCCTGGTATAGATATTGATCTTATTATTGCTGAGTATGGTTTAGAAACTACTTTTAGCGCTGAGGTGCAAGCGGAAGCTGATGCATGTTCGCTTGATGTCGAGGCTGCTCTTGCTCATGGCTATGTCGATGCGAGAGATAGGTTTATTTACACGATTGATCCTATCGATGCCCGTGATTTTGATGACGCGGTTGGATGTGAAAAAGTTGATAATCTCTATCATCTAACAGTATGTATAGCCGATGTTGCCCACTATGTTCCCTACGGCAGTGCCCTTGATAGCGCTGCTTCTAAGCGCGCAACTTCGACATATCTTGCTGATAGAGTGCTCCCTATGTTACCTGAGCGTATTTCTAATTATCTCTGTTCGCTTGTTCCTGATGAAGCGCGCCTTACGGTAACAGTTGAGGCGTACGTGCGCAAAGATGGGATGATCGAATCATATAGCATTTATCCCAGTGTCATACAGTCAAAAGCGCGTTTATCATATGAGCAAGCACTCACTCTTCTCGATGCGCCAAATCCAAAATCTGCTTGTGATGCATTTTCTTATACTGATACTCCTCAAGGAGCTCATTCTATTACTAATGAGATACTTCTTCAGGCGCGTGATTCCATTACAGTGTTGACCGAATTGGCAGATATTCGATTTGCTCGTCGCTATGAACAGGGTTGTATGGATTTTGATAGGGTTGAGGCACGTGTTGTACTTGACCGTGAACAGCACCCCATTGACATACACTACCGTCATCGAACTCGTACGACACATGCGATTGAAGAGGCAATGATTTTAGCTAATGAGGTTGTGGCGCATTGGCTTAGTGATCAAGGATTTCCCTGTGTGTATCGCATTCATGACATTCCTGATCTTGATGCATTACGTGCTTTGTATCCTATCTTGCAAGAACTACCAGCATATAAGCATCTTGATAAACAAGGACTACTTGCAGGAGATCCACGAGTGTTGCAAGAAATCCTTTCGGTGGCCGAAAAATTGCCCGAGAAAGAGCTTGTGAACGCTCTGGTGCTTAAAGCCATGAAGCGAGCGGTTTATAGCGTGCAAGATGATCCGCATTTTGGCTTAGCGCTTGATGAGTATTGTCACTTTACGTCACCTATTCGACGTTATCCTGATTTATTGGTGCATCGTATGGTTAAACAGGCGTATTTTGGTAAGTCGGAAACGTTTGAGGCGCAAAAAAATGCACTGCCACTTCAGGCGGATCATTCATCAAAGCAAGAGCGGATAAGTGAAAAAGCTGCGCGTCAGTCTCAAATTGTAAAACTTATTGAATATCTCGAAGCGTATATTGGTGAGAGGTTTGAAGGTGTTATTAGTTCTGTTTCTACCTTTGGTCTCATGATACGTTTAGAGAATACCGTAAGCGGGCTTCTTCCTATAGAGGCACTTGGCGATGAGTATTTTTCGTTTGACTATACGCGTTCAACGCTTACTGGTGTTGATACGGGTACGGAATATCGTCTCGGGCAAGCAGTGTCGGTTATTATTATAGAAGCGGATCATCGACAAAGGAAATTAATATTCGGTTATCCTAAATAGCAATGAGTAGCTGTGATGTAAATAAGTGATCATAGGGTAATGTGTGATTGCTTACGGAAAACGGTGCAAATTGTGTTTGTGGTAAAACTCGTTTTTGCCTGATAAAACCACATGGTGCTCTAACGTATTGAATAAGATGATAGGTGGCAGTGAAGCTGCATAACGTGCTCGAAAGGGAGCGTATAACATGACAAAAGTTGATATTGCATATTTAAAATCGTTGGTAGAAACGCCCTCTGTTACCGGGAATGAGGTGGCTGTCGCATCTCTTATTCGCGAGCGCCTACGTTCGGTTGCTGATGAAATTGAAACCAATGTTATGGGATCGGTTCATGCAATTCTGCAGGGCTCAGGGCAGGCACCTCATGTTATGATTGCAGCTCATATGGATGAGGTCGGCATGATGGTAACGTATATCTCTGATCAAGGATATCTTTCTGTGTCGGCAGTTGGTGGAGTTGATGCGGCAATTTTGCCAGGTATGCGTGTTGACGTACATACTGAGCACGGGGTATTCCGTGGCGTGGTAGGAAGAAAACCTATTCATTTAATTGAGCCTGATGAGCGCAAAAAAGTAACTCCACTTTCACAATTAGTGATTGATCTTGGTATGCCTGCAAAAAAAGTTAAGAAGTTAGTGCGCGTTGGAGACGTAATTACGTATGGTGTTGGTTTTGAACGCTTTGGAAAGGGTATGGCTGTATCACGCGGGTTTGATGACAAGCTAGGGGTCTATATTGGTACGCGTGTTATGGAGGAGCTTAAGGCGCAAGGAGGCGCCCGTGCAACATATACGTTTGCGGCAACGGTTCAAGAAGAAATTGGTTTACGTGGAGGTACGACTTCAACGTACAGTATTGAACCAGATGTTGGTATTGCTTTTGATGTTACCCATGCAACTGACTATCCTGGTATTGATCAAACTAAGTATGGCGCGCTCACATGTGGACAGGGGCCTGTTATTGCACGTGGTCCTAATATCAATCCAGTCGTATTCGAGCGTCTTTGTGCAGCAGCAGAAGCTCAAGAGATCCCTTATCAGCTTGAGGCAGAGCCTGCCGTTACGGGCACTGATGCAGGTGCTATTCAAATTTCGCGTGGTGGCAGGGCTTGCGGATTGATTTCAATTCCTTTGCGTTATATGCATACGCCAACTGAAGTAATATCGCTTCGCGATATTGAAAACACGGTTGCGGTTTTAACGCGTTTCATTATGGATTTAGATGATGAGGTTTCGTTCGTACCGGGTATGTAGGTTTGTATGGCAAAACAAAAAACACAGGAACAAAAAAACACTAAGTATCGACTCATTGCAAAAAACCGTCGCGCTTTTCATGAATACGATATCGTTGATACCTACGAAGCAGGTATTGTCCTTACAGGGACTGAAGTGAAATCACTGCGAGATAATAATTGTCAATTGACTGATGCGTTTGCTTTAGTGCGTAATAAGGAGATATGGCTCAATAATTTACATATCGCACCTTATTCGCATGGGACATACAATAATGGAGATCCTGATCGCAAGCGTAAGCTTTTATTACACCGCAAGCAAATTCGTGAGATTGGTCAGAAAACGCAAGAAAAAGGCATGGCGCTGGTACCATTAAAAATCTATTTTAATGATGAAGGGCGCGTAAAAGTAGAACTTGCTTTAGCGCGTGGAAAAAAATTGCACGATAAGCGAGCCGCTATGGCCGAACGAGATGCAGCACGTGAAATAGATCGTGCTCTTAAAATGCAGTATCGCTAGCGGATAAGTGAGGTTGGTTGTATGGCAAATGATGTTGCTAAAGCTATGGCGTTGCAGTTACAAGCACGCGTGCTTGATCTTATTGAGGTTATAGAGCAGTCATCGGTTTCATTGGATGATTATGCAAAACGCATTGATCGTGTAGATGACCAGGTGTATTTACTACAAACTGAAATTGAGCGATTAAACAAAGCTGCACTCCAAACCGCCTCGCAAGCTGTGCCAGATGACACAGCAGTTGAAACATCTGATACGGTAGATGGGGTATCGACCAACTCTCAAGAAGCGGAAGAATCTCTCGATGTGCTCTTTGATTGCGAGCAACAACCGCCACAGAAATCTGTAGAAGATTCTGAGACAACAGAAAAAGAAGAGTTTACTGAAACTAAAATTGGTAAGTTTACTATTACGCCTGACATGAAAGAGGGCATGCGTGATGGAGCGCGTGCTGTTGGGGAAGTAGTGCGTGATGGGAGAGAAGTTGTTGAGGAAATTACAGGTGCTATGGGTGATCTAAAGGATGTATTTAGCTTTGGATCAGGTTCTCGAAGAAGGCCGCGCTAGATTCGTGCCAAGATATCATACAAACAGATAATACAAACGGACCGCAAACAGACTGTAAAGGGTGCCACAACCGCAAAAAGCCGCATGTATGCGGCTTTTTGATTTCATATGTGGAACCTCATGGAAAGGTAATAGAAGATTCGCGTTGTTATGCGCGTTCGATCTTGCCTGCTTTCATGCATTTGGTGCAGACGTTGGCGCGCTTTACCTTACCATTGACTTTAATGGTAACTTTTTGGATATTGGGACGATACGTGCGGTTGGTTACGCGATGGGAGTGGGAAACATTACGACCAGCGCTTGGTGCTTTACCACAAATCTCACAAACCTTTGACATTGATAATCAACTCCATTTTTCTCAACGTATTAAAGTCATATTATTATGACCGATCGTTTACTTAAAGCCCTAGCACTATACCATATCAGAAGGTATTGTCCAATAAGAAGCACTTGATATGTGGATTTTATAACCATCAGTGGAAACAAAAAGTACCCATATCTAAACGGTCTCTGAAAATTAATGCAATCAGCTATACTATGTTTTTAGTTGTCGACCTGGATGCAGCTTAGGTATATAGGGTGCTCCAGAAAGGACGTCAGTTATTATGACTAATCAAATTCCAGGCACTATTGTTGTTGCCGATGATGTTATAGCAGATATAGCCGGACATGCTGCACTGCAGTGTTATGGCGTTGTTGGGATGGCTGCTTCTGATGCGGTTGATTCGGTAGTGAAATTGCTGCCGAATGCTCGCATGCGTAAAGGGGTGGAAGTGCTTTCTGATGATGAAGGTACGCATGTTACTTTACATGTGATTTTGGAGCACGGTATTAATATCACAACGGTTTCAAATAATTTGATGGATCAAATCACGTTTGCTCTCAAGGAGTTTATAACTAATCCACCGCTTGATATAGGTGTTCAGGTTGGAGGCATAAAATTTCGCAATGAATGTTGCCTGTTTGTCTCCGTGTTATGTTAACAGCAATAACTAGGACACGTTAAGTATGATTTCAAACAACTATGAGTACCTATACTTCAAACGATGTTGTCAATGCGATAGCTGCTGCTGCAAAAGCGCTTGATGCTCGCAAGGATGAAATTAATCGTTTAAATGTCTTTCCTGTACCTGACGGAGATACGGGTACCAATATGTCACTTACGCTTGCGATGGTTGTCGAGAGCCTTGCAGCGCTTCCTATTGGAGCTTCTAATGAAGAGCGTCGCCGTGCGATTACTACGGGTGCTTTGATGGGCGCACGAGGTAATTCGGGTGTTATTACTTCTCAGATTTTACGTGGTTTGTGCGAGGGATTTGATGGGGCTGATGGGTTTACCCTTGCAAGTATTGATGCGGCCTTCTCTCGTGCTGTTGAGGTTGCGTTTAATGCAGTGCGTAAACCTGTCGAGGGCACCATTCTTACTGTTTTGCGTGATACGGCTTCAGCGGCTAAGAAAGCACATAAAGCAAAAAAGATTGAACTTGAAGAGGGTCTTACCATGATTGTTTCAGAGGCTTATGCTTCTGTACAACGTACTCCTGATCTTTTGCCCGTGCTTAAAGAAAACGGTGTTGTTGACGCTGGTGGCTTTGGTCTTGCAATATTTTTTGATTCATTTGTTGGAGCTCTTACCGGTCGTAGTGAGACTATGGTTGATGAACTTGCTTTTGCGCGCACAGCCGCTCCAAAAGTAGAGATTGAACAAATTAACGACTGGGAGGGCTCGGCATATATGTATTGTACCGAGTTCCTCGTTTTTTCTGACAAGATTCAAACTGAAGAAACACTTGATTTCTTACAAACAATGGGTGACTGCGAATTATGTGTCGGTTCGTCTCCGAACTATAAGGTGCACGTTCATTCCAATACCCCCGACAAAGTGCTCCAGTATTTTCTCGAGCGCGGACAGATTTCTGAAGTGCATATTCACAATATGAAACTTCAAAGTGAAGAGCGTAGTGCAAGACTTGAGTCTGAGGCGCAAGAGGAAACAAAACCTATTGGTTTTGTTGCGGTAGCTGCTGGAGAAGGCAACGCTGCTATTCTAGAGAGTCTTGGCGTTGATTATGTCGTATCAGGTGGACAGACCATGAATCCATCGACAAAAGATCTTGTTGATGCAGTGAATAAGATCAATGCTGATGCTGTCATTATTCTTCCTAACAATAAGAATATTATTATGGCTTCCCAGAGCGCTGTGGAGGTTTCTGATAAGCCTGTTGCAGTAGTGCCAACAACAAGTGTTCCTGAGGCTTTTGCTGCTCTGTTTGCTTTTGATGAGGCTGCAAGTCTTGAGGATAATGTTGAGGCTATAACTGAGGCATATGCTGATGTTAAGACGGGTGAGGTTACAACAGCAATCAAAGATGCAAAAGATGCTCACGGTAATCCTATTCATGAGGGAGATGTTATCGGTATTGCCGATGGTTCTATTGAAGCAGTAAGTGATACCGTTGAAGATGCTGTCCTTAAAATTCTTGAGGTAATGGAAGCAGATGATTGCGATACGTTGACCTTCCTTGCTGGTCAGGAGTTTGCTCCCGAAGCGTGTGAAGCATTACTTGAACGCATTGAAAAGGTATATCCTGATCTTGAGATTGATGCACACCGTGGTGAGCAGCCTCTTTACCCTGTTGTGCTTTCACTTGAATAAGCAACATATTTCTTTTGTTGGTTTTTCAGTAAGCTCATAGGATTATTATCGCGGCAGCAATTCCAAAAGCGAGTAATTCCAGAAGGCGTGTGGCATGTCTTTTGATAGATTGACAGCAACTTTAGCACTTGATGCTCCCGTTAGTACGCTTGCTCATATTAGTGATAAGCGTGCTCGTGATTTGGGCTCTATGGGGATTGTAAGCGTTAAGGATTTGCTTACTACGTATCCACGACGTTATATTGACAACTCTCTTGTTGTGTCTGCTTCGCAAGTTCAAAGCGGTAAAGCATGTACCGTTATAGGAACAGTTTATGAAATAAAGCAACGTCGTCCAAGGCCACGATTATCGTTGACTGAAATTACGGTCACTGACGAAACGGGATCGTTACTTGTAACCTCGTTTAATCAACCGTGGCTTACCAAGAACCTCACTCAGGGAACACGGGTGAGTATTTCAGGTACCGTTGAATTTAAATATGGATTTTATCGCATGACCAATCCTTTGATAACTCCACTTGATCCTGACGAGATTGGAAGTGGCGTTATTATTCCTATCTATCCTGCAACAGCAAAAATATCAAGCAAACAAATGGCCAATTTTATTACATCAGCTCTTGAGGTGGTGAGAGGATGCTACGATGCACTCCCGCTTACTCTGCGAGCAAAATACGCCTTATGCTCACGATATCAAGCGTTTTGTGGCATTCATAGGCCGCGTAGCATGGATGAGGTTGTGCAAGCACGTCGACGTCTTATTTATGAAGAATTATTCATGGTTGAACTTGCGCTTATGCGGCAATCCTACGAGCGTAGAAAACAAAATACCCCCTTCATCCAACCGCTTGATACCGATATCGAAGCAAAGCTTCGATCATGTCTTCCTTTCGCGATCTCAGATGAGCAGAATAAAGCAGTTTCTGAAATTACTGAT
>CAJMOJ010000049.1 GCA_905215035.1 uncultured bacterium | reverse complement strand
GATTTTAGGAAACATCAATTGGATTGCTGGTATTGCTGTCGCTATCGGCTCAATCCCTGGCGCAATTTTAGGAGCTAAGCTCATCCCACGCGTTCCAGAGCGAACGCTACGGTTCCTTTTTGGTGGTTTTTTGGTTTTTGCAGGAATTATTCTTCTGATCAACGAACTTGGCGTCCTAGGTTAAAACCTAGGTTAAAAGACGCTCATATCTCAAGTCGGATACCCAACTTATTGGGTGCTCGATCCCTAAAATACAATGCCCTAAAGCGCAATGTCCCTAAAATACAATGCCCGTGATCTGAAAAATAAGACCCCAAAAAATGGCGATGAGCCACAACCCCAGCATGATCAACAAGGAACGAGAAAGAGGCTTATTTGCACGGAATAATACGAGCAGACCGACACCAGCAGCAGAAAGCAATCCAGCCATCATAGCACCCGTCGAGAGTGCTCCGTCCAAATAGAGCTCTGTAATCAAAATACTTGCAGCGCAGTTAGGAATAAGACCAACGGTCGCTGAAGCAATAATAGAAAGCACGGGATTAGTAGCCAAAAATGAGGCAAGTACGTCTTCTCCCACCCCTTCAACAATGCCGTTGATCACAAGTGAGAACAGAAAAACAAACAGGGTCACTTGCAGGGTGTGATACAACGCAGATTTAAGAACACCACGTTCACAGTCACAATTGTTGTCCTCGCACATCTCATGAATGTGCATATGGAGCTTTCCTACGCGATGAGTCAGGCGCAAAAATAAGTCAATAGCAAAGCCCATAATCATACCAATAACAACTTTGCTCGCAAGAATTTGAGCCATTAACACAGGGGATGCTTGCTCGGCAATCAAAATGGGAAGCATCTCATCTGAGGTTGCCAAAAAGACTGCAAAAAGCGTACCTAAAGTAATAACGCGTCCTGAGTAAAGCGTTGCCGCAGCAGCCGAAAATCCACATTGTGGAAAAGCACCTAAAAGCGCACCAATAAGCGGACCAAAAGCGCCTGCTTTTTGCACCCATTCCTCGGTCTTTTTTCCTGCGGCGTGCTCAATTGCTTCCATCGCCCAGTAACACAAGAATAAAAAGGGAACGATGCGCAGGGTATCCCAAAACGCGTCAACGGTTATGTCAACAAAAAAATCCATCGCTCAAGAATTCTAGCACTGCAACGTGCATACTATCTGCAATGGTTACAAGTGTGATGAAAACCTGGTTAAATGCTGTTACATAACTCCCAAAAGGTAACAGCTGATGCCGCTGCTACATTAAGCGAATCAACTCCATGCTTCATAGGTATCTTCACCGTGTAGTCACAAAGTGCGATGGTTTCACTGGCAAGCCCCTCGCCTTCTGTCCCAAAGATCATGGCAAGCTTATCCGCCTCTTTTAAGCGTGGATCAGACAAACTTACGCTGTCATCTTTAAGAGCAAGCGCACACGTAACAAATCCCGCTTCTGTCAACTGACGCAGGGTTTGTGCGGGCCACTCTTTTGCCACATACGCATGCGCTTTCTTATCAGCAGGCGTGACAAATACAACAGATGTAGTAGGCACAGTAGGCGTAGTATTTGCAGTATTAAGTGTGGTAGGCGCATCAAAGCTATCAAGGCGCGTCCAAGGCACCTGAAAAACTGTACCCATCGACACCCGAATAGCGCGCCGATAAAGTGGATCACAACAACCTTGATTTAAGATAAGCGCATCGACCCCCAATGCAGCGGCTGATCTAAAAAGCGCGCCAATATTGGTATGGTTGGTAATATCTTCAAGAATTGCCACGCGCCGCGCTCCGGCAATCACATCACCCATAGCTGGAAGCGGTTTTCGCCTAAACGCTACGAGTACGCCCCGCGTAAGTTCATAGCCCGTTAGCTGTTGGATCAGAGAATCAGGTGCGGTAAAAACGATGATCCCAGGATGAGCAAATTCTAAACGTTCAATAAGAGCAGCGTGGGATCCTAATTTATTAAAAGGCATAAGGGCAGCAATGGGTTCATACCCTGCATCAAGTGCACGCGAAATAACCTTGGCTGACTCAGCTATAAAGATTCCTTTTTCGGGTTCGAGCTTATTGCGCAGCTGGACTTCAGTCAGACGAAGAAAAACATCAAGTCGTTCATCTTCTAGTGACGTTAATTCTTCAATCATACTAATGCCGTATCCTGATCTCGTTTACGCGTCTTCGATTGTGCGCGCATAATATATCCCCAAACAACAATATAGCTTACCGCAGCAATAATAGGCAGTGTCATATTAAGAGGGAGATAAACAAAAACATGCGGGTATGCAGGAGTAAGACCCACACAGAGTTCAAAAATCAGAATCACCAATGCTTCAATCATCAAAACACGCGATACTCTGACTTGATCCTCTTTTGTGTATTTCAAGAGCGCCAGGATTGTTCCAATTAAGATAAGCGCCCAGCAGATACTCATAATAGCGTCTGCTGCTAGATAACAATTACGTAATATAGGATCTTTGCTCATCGCAAATAAGAATTCAACATTCCCATTTCTTAACAGAAGCTGTTTTATAACAGGGATCACATACACAAGTAACAAGGGAGCTGCAATATACCCGGCCCAAAGCATCCCATTCATATGCCTTTGATTATGTTTTTCCTCTGCGGTATCAATCATATCACTACCCATTTCACTGCAGAATTTTGTGGGATTCATCAGGCATTTCCTTTCTTTTTCCTATTCATTATACAAAAGGAACTACCGAGTAAAAGAAGAGGGTCAACCCTTCTCATTTCTGAGTTGACCCTCACTGCACGCGCTATAAGATTTGACTAGCACGCACTATTTGCCTTAAACAACTACCGTTACTTCTTATTCGCCATCTTTCTTCTGGCATACATCATTGCGATAGTCGCAAGCGCTCCAACAGCAACAACACCACCAACCAAGAACAATGTATAGTCTCCTGTCTTTGTTGTTGAAGAAGTCTTGTTTGTATCATTCGATGCCGTTGAGGTACCTTTGGTTTCTTGTCCGCTGCTTTCAAACGTTTCCTCATCAATGGGTTCTACAACGACTTCAATCGTATGATTTGCTGCTAAATCCTCAAAAGTATACGAAGTTGCATTAACAAGATCTGGACGCTCAACGCCATCAATAATAACCTTAACAACACGATATTTAATACCGTCTTGCTCTCCTGCTTCCCACGTTACGGTATGACTATCGCCCTTTAACACCTCGGCGGTAGCGCTAATCATTCCAGGACCGCCTGTAAGTTTAGTGGAAATCTCAAACGTTACTTGCGTGCCATCACTCAGCTTGGTTTCGCGCTGCTTTGGCTTATCTTCATCCCCATCAACGCGCTTTTCAGTCTTAATCTCTACCTTATAATCGCCAGGATTATTCTTGATCTTCTCAAGAATATCATCCGGGATTTCCGCGGTTCCCGTTTGCTCTTCACCTGGCTTAGGAGTAATTGTTCCAATAGGATTGCCATCAGGATCCACAATAACAATCTCGGTTACAACAGAATCATCAGGAACATCCCACTTGATAGTTGGTTTAGTTGGTGTAGGTACATCAGGATCCGTAGGATCACTCGGTTTAGAGGGGATAACAGTATCTCCAATAATCTCAACCGTACCAGGGCCACCAGTTACTTCAGTCTCAATAGTGCTTGGTGGATTACCATCGTCGTCCTTTAACGAGTCAGGAGTAATAGGATCTTTTCCATTTTCAGTGAAGTACACGATGTACTTATGATTTTGAGCAACACCCGTAACACTTGCAGACATCACCGTGTTACCGTCTGTTATTTCAGGATCCTTAAGCGTTTCAGATTCAAACTGAGGATCTGCAAAGGTCAATGCCTGTGCACTTTGCTCGATTACATTAAGTGCATTATTAGCTACATCTTTATTTCCATCTACCGTGTTAGACAAATCTTGCTGCAATGCAAGTTCTGGCAAAACGGGCACTACCTGACTTACCCCATCTTGCTCAATCGAATCATTTGCTGCATTCATTTCAGTCGATACGTCTGCTCCATTATTGTCATCAGGTTGTTGAGCAGCGTCATTTCCGTCATTTGCATTTATACCAGCACCTGATGCATTTGTCTGATCACTTGTCTCATTACTACTGCTTGAATCAGCATTATTTACAGTACCTGTTGCATTATCAACACCATTAGCATCAGTCTTATTGCTATCTGACGGAGCACCGTTCTCAAATTCAAGTGGCTCACCCGCAATAGCGGCCTGAACACTTGCTGTAAGCAAATTAGGTACACTAAGTTGTGTAGTTTCTTTTACTGGAACAACAAAACCGTCTATCTTTGATGCGTCATACTTAACTTCACCATCGACTTCAACGTAGCTAATGTATGATCCCGAATTTGCCTGAGCGCTAATATCAATGTAGCGACCACCCTTATAGAGTGTTTTAGAAACAGAGGCGGTACCATTACCATACTTTACGATGTTAACGCTATAGGTCACTGGCTTAAGCGTAACTACAACATTCTTGTTTTCGGTAATGTTGCTCAAAGTTAAATCACGATCATCGGGTCCGGCCATTGCCTTACCATTAACTTTGACACTCTCCACCTCATATACCGCATACTGTGGATCATCAGGATCAGGCGTTGTTTGAATAACAGGTTGCCAAGCAACAGCATAGTCGCCTCCCTTAGAAACGGTAGAACTACCGGTAATAGTGCCAGGTCCACCGACAATCTGGGTAGTAACCTGCAAGTCATCTTGTCTCAGCGCGCTTGAACCAGTCGCGGACTCAGCAACAATATCAACAGCATGATTTGCCGCGATTTTGTCAAACGTATAGCTACCCGCAGCAATTTGATCAGCGCTCAGTGAAACACCGTCAATCATTACACTCTTGATAGTAGTACCTGGTTCAACGCTCCATGTAATCTGATACGAATCACCTTTAGTAATGACAGCAGAATCAGAAATATTGAGGCCTTGTGTTGCACCGTATTTGTTTACCGCAATGGTGTAATACCCCTTAGTGGTAGATGCAGGAATTACAGGAATCTCTGCTAACGTGACTACTACTTCATGATTTGACTGAATACCGCTAAAAGTAAATTCTTTAGCATTAACATCGACGGATTTACCATCGATCTCGATCATGGTGATATAGGTATCCTCACCTGCTGACCACGTTACCGTTGCATCTTTGCCTTTTCCAACATTTTGGCTCGGTGTAATATAAGCACCCTGTGTAACACCTTTAAGTTTAGTGGTTACCGTAAAGAAAGCAGCATCGGGATCACTTGATGGCTTTTCAGGCTCAATAATATAAATAATATTGAGAACAGTGTCGGTACCCTCTGGATCAGGATAGACCACATGAATGTGGTATTCGCCCGGCTCAGATGGATCTATCTCCTCAATTTCTTGTCCACCCTTTGTAATGGTGATAATAGGATCAACGCCCTCAGGAACCTTATCACCCTTCTTTGGACCATCAGGATCCTCTGGATTTACTGGCTTATCTAACTCTTCTTCAATGATCTTTTCTACATCCACAGGAGTGCCAGGTTGCGATGGATTTGATGGATCCGCTGGATCATCAGAACCGCCAGGATTGGTTGGGTTAGTAGGATTGTCTGGATTGGTTGGATCATCCTTTCCTGGCTTTACTGGAGTAGTAATCACGATAGGATCAGGAGCTCCATCGCCATCCGTATCATCATTAATATTGACGATGGCACGATTCTTAACTGAAAGCTGTCCATTGACAAATGACACGTAATAATTGCCATTTTCTGTTAAGAATCCTTGAGCACCACCCTTGGTAGACACCTTAGAGAAATGAGGAATCAGATTATACGTTCCAATCTGAGGATCGTTCGTATCGAGCTCTAAGCCGCCACGTGTCATAGAGGTGTAGGTTACTTCTCCCAAAACATCTTCGATAGTATTAGGATTATCGCTCTCACTATCTGTAGGCGATAGCATGTTTTGCGGCAGGCCATTAACTGCTATTGCAGCATCATATGCCTGAGCGTTATTAGTGTATTCAATTGGATCAGTAGAAATACCCGTAGTCCATGACGTTACAGGAGAACCATTTTTATCAACATAGCTTGTTGTGACAGTAAGAGGACGAGGTGTTATTACGCCTTTCACTGTCAATGAACTTACGCCAGACTCGTCAGTAGCAATACCAGCGATTGAATAGTCAGCTGCATCAATGCCCTGGATTTTGACACCATGCAAAACCAAATCTACCCTATCGCCAGCATCTGAACTTACATACTCAGCAGACTCATACGTAAGGTATGCCTGTGCACCAGGTTCTACTAGGTCAGAAATATTAATGGTTCCTGGTCCTGGGAAGCTCGTTGTGCCATCATAGGTTTTAGCATAAGTGCGTCCTGACACAGATACTTCTTGAGTTTGGCTAGGATCATCTGGGTCAACATCCATGATGACCGTGTCTTTAGTTGCATCTGGATTGCCGGGATTTACCGGTGTTGCTGGGTTGGTAAGATCTATACTCTTCTTCTTAATCTTAAATGTTGCAGTACCGGCATTGTATGGTCTTGTTTCGTGAATATCCCCTACACTATCCGTATATTTTTGCAGGAACGTTGCATTAGATACAACCTTATAGGTTCCGACATGTGTTGGGAGCTCGCCAGCAGGCAACTCTTCCCAATCATCATCGCGATTTACCTTACCGCCATCCTTTAATTTATAGTATGTGCGTGTCGGAGTTGTATTCTCGTACAAGAATTTTGTATTATCATCAGCATCTCTACCAACAATAGTTTTTACTTGATATTCTCCTGTAGCCTGGTCTTGAATGTATTCACCATTAACATTTTCTTTAATAGCGAGTGGCTGACCTACATAGATGTCATCGGCCTCAGTAGTGATAGTTTCACCTGTTGGATCAATATTGATATCAACTTTGACAAAAACATCAACATCAACATCGCCGGAGCCTTCACTTGAGTCTTCCAACTCATCATCACTCTCCATGCCGCCATACTCTATAACATAAGCAGTAACACTAGCGTTATTGTATACATAGTCATTCCATTTACCTGATGCTTTAAGAAAATGCATACACTGCTCACCACTGGCATTATTTGGTTCACCATCGTTCCAGTAAGTGAATATTGGAGAAGGATTGTCGGGATCAGATGTTGGATCAGGGGCCGCTTTACGACTCGTTGTAAGTCCATAAGATATTAATTGCCCCTTTTCTGGACCGTCAACCCAGAAATAATAAGCGTTATTTGGCATAGTACTAGCAGGTATAGATGGCACTCCGTGCGTTTCATAAAAGTCTTTATAGATATTTTTTACCGCACAATCATGTTCACTTGAATAAGCTCCCGTATATTCATCTAAGCAGGTTGCTCCTGTCCAGCAGTCTTCACCAATCATACTAAAAACATAATTGTTCTCTTCCTGACTGGTCACGGTAACCAAATAGCCTTGCATGCCCATATATTTACTGCCTTGAGCTGCAGCATATGCATCTTGCCAAGTAATACGAGAGCCCTTTACTGTCTTATAGTAGTGGCCATTAAGAGAGTTGTAGTCAATTGTTGCATTTACCGGATCAAAGCTTGCAATCATACGAATGCTAGCCGTTGTATTAACATTGCTTAACGTTATTTGAAGGTTATCGCGCAGATACTGCTGCCACTCGCTTGCGCTAGCACCATCAGTAACATTAATGGAGACATTACCAGCCTTAACAGGTGAGTACTGAACAAATTTATCTTTAGTGGGCAAATCGATTCTATCTGTCGTAATAGGAGACGTGAATTGAACCGTAATACTTTTAATAGGACGATCCGAGTTTGATTCAACCGTCAAATTCGGAAACTTAAATGTAGTATTAGATGCGTCAGTTGGCGTAGCGGCCCCCGCCTTAATAACGAGACTAATATTCTCATCAGTTGATGCAGGCGTATTATCGTCCGCCCATGCCACCTGAGAGTTAAGCGCTCCGTATGGCAACATCAGCGATATAGCCAGGATAAAAGCGAGTAACGCAGCTGCACTCTTCCTTATCGTTTGCCCCATTCCTGTTACCTTCTTCCTTACTATGCAGGCTTTATAAAAGTGACTGATTTTTATCCTCTATCGCTCCATTGAAATCAACTACAAAAAGACGGCATGCACTATCTGTCATGCAAACCCACTGTCAGCAAGAAAAACACCATGCTGACATCAAGGCATGCAATAATGGATTGCAGCTGCCGTCTTAAGAGCATATGAAGTTGAGAGAAAGAATTAAAAATCTGAAAAACTAAAAGATGCAGAGCTACGTCAAAATTGTAGCTGACTAATGCGCTAGAAAAGCGCCCCCCCCCGTGAGTTAAAGCATGGGTAGTATTAGATAGTAATGGGGAGCTATATGTGAGTACGCATTCGTACATATCAACATCTCCGCTGTTTTGCCCGATAAAACAGTCGGTAATATTCTACAACCTTTCTTAAACATAATAAACAGATCGTTACTACCCATGATATTTTTGTCGCGTACTACAACTACAAAGACGCAAATGTTTAATACGTCTGTTAATTGATCACAAATCAAATCAAAAAAGGGAGCCCTTACGGACTCCCTCAAAAACATTATTTCTGTTCAGCAAGCGTTTTGCATGCTGCATATAATTATAATGTCGTTTTTCTAGCCTAACTAGATTTATGGACCACTTAATTCGGCCTATCTTATTCGTTGTAAAGAGGCCACTACTACCGAATTTGCGCCACTCCGCAATCGATTGCATTTTCTTCAAGAGCCTTTAATGCAGCACTAAGATAATTCGGATCACTCATTTGTTCAAGCCCGTTAGAGCTAAAGCCCCAAGCGCTCTTGCTGGATTGGGGTGTATTTACTTGAGAAATATACACATGAACATATTGCGGATACCCATATTGTTGCGCTTGTTCATAATAGGCGTCATCGTAAACATAGCTGGCATCATACAAAACACCATCAGTGTATATACGCACTCTACTGCCTGCCGAATTATCAATAAACAATGGATTATTGTTACTGTCTAAGTAAACGAGAGTAAAAGAAACTGAAGAATACGAAGAGGGCACTTCTTTATCCGCACTTCTCTCGTTCGAAACCACAACCACTTCTATTTCGCTTCTGGTATCCCAAGCCGCACAATCTAATTTCCCTCTAATTGGCGGATTGGAAAAATTTCCATCTTTAGTCAATGGAGAACACCCTGTAAAACACAAAGCAATAAAGCAAGCTAAAATCAACATTGCAATTTGCTTAGCATACTTCTTGGATAATGCATGCATCTTTGACATCTCCTTAAAATCAACGACATTACGCAAACCACGTTTTGATACTTCGAGCAATAAAGAGAAATGAAAAGATGACGCATAGGCGCACTTTGACCCTCTAAAAGTATTATCTTGTGGTTGGCTAGAGCTATTTTAATAAAAGACGTTTAAGATGACCAGCACACTTCTTGATAAAGAGTCTTGCTCTTTCACCAAAAAAGGGAGCCCTTACGGACTCCCTTAAGAACATTATTTCTGTTCAACAAGTGCTAGCGAGCGCTTTGCAGATATTGCAGTATGGGGGGTTTACATCATACCCATTCCGCCGCCCATGCCGCCACCAGCGAGTGCAGACAGGTCTGGACCTTCTTGTGGAATCTCGTTGATGGTTGCCTCAGTAATGAGAATCAAAGCAGCAACAGAAGCAGCAGACTGCAATGCAGTACGGGTAACCTTAACAGGATCATTAACACCCATTGCAATCATGTTACCCTCTTCACCATTAGCAAAGTTAACACCTTCACCAGCAGGCATGCTCTTTACCTTCTCAACAACAACAGAACCTTCATAGCCTGCGTTTTGAGCGATAGCGCGCATTGGAGCCTCAAGAGCCTTACGGATAATATCAACGCCAACTTGCTGGTCTTTGTCAGTAATATCAAGCTTGTCAATTGCAGGAATTGCATTAATGAGTGCAACACCGCCACCAGCTACGATACCTTCTTCAACAGCAGCACGGGTTGCCTGAAGAGCATCCTCAATGCGGCTCTTCTTCTCCTTGAGCTCAGACTCGGTTGCAGCACCAACCTTAAGAACAGCAACACCACCAGAGAGCTTAGCCAAACGCTCTTGGAGCTTCTCTTTGTCAAACTCAGAGTCAAGACGCTCAAGCTCAGAGCGCATCTGTGCGATACGAGCATCAATTGCTTCTTTGGAGCCAGCACCGTCAACGATAACCGTTGCATCCTTGGTGACTTTAACGGTCTTAGCAGTACCAAGATCCTGAAGCTGAACATCAGCCAAGGTCATGCCAAAGTCCTTAGAAACAACCTTGCCGCCCGTTACAACAGCAATGTCTTCCAAGATGCGAGCACGACGATCACCAAAGCCAGGAGCCTTAATTGCAACAACATTCAAAGTGCCACGCAACTTGTTCAAGAGCAAAGTACCTAATGCCTCACCCTCAACGTCTTCTGCAACAATCAAGAGCGGACGACCAGACTTCATGATCTGCTCAAGCAGAGGAATCATATCCTGGATTGAAGAGACTTTAAGGTCGGTGAGCAAAATGAAAGGATCATTCAAGACTGCTTCCATACGCTCGGTATCAGTTGCCATATAAGGTGAGATATAACCGCGGTCATACTGCATACCTTGCACAATGTCGATCTCAATACCAAAGGTCTGAGACTCTTCAACAGAGATTGCGCCGTCTTTACCAACAGCTTCCATTGCCTCAGCGATCTTCTCGCCAATTACCTCATCGCCTGCTGAAATAGTACCAACATTTGCGATCTGCTCTTTGGTAGAAACAGGAGTTGCTGCCTCTTTGATTGCCTCAACAACCGTCTCGGTGCCAAGCTCAATACCACGACGAATACCCAGTGCATCAGCGCCAGCAGTAACGTTCTTTAAGCCCTCTGAAACAATAACATCAGCAAGCAAGGTTGCGGTGGTAGTACCGTCACCAGCAACATCGTTAGTCTTAACAGCAGCCTCGCGGATCAACTGAGCACCCATGTTCTCAACAGGGTTCTCAAGCTCAACCTCACGAGCAACAGTAACGCCGTCGTTAGTTACCAAAGGAGCACCAAAAGAGCGCTCGAGAGCAACATAGCGACCCTTAGGACCAAGGGTTACCTTTACTGCATCAGCAAGTTTCTTGACGCCTGCTGCCATACCGGAGCGAGCATCGGTATCAAATAAAATTTCTTTTGCCATTATTCAAACAGTCCTTTCGGAATTCTTATAACCACATGTAAAACGTAGTAATACGACTAATAAGACTTGAGTTAGTACTCGTGTTTTACTCGTCGCGTTTCTTATGCAGTGTAGACTGCATAAATATCATCAGCGCGGAGAATCAAAACCTTCTCGCCATCTAAGTCAACTTCGGTTCCACCGTACTTACCGTAGAGAACGCGATCGCCTTCCTTAACAGGCATAGGGAGATGCTCTCCATGATTGTTGACCTTGCCTTCACCGACTGCCAAGACAACACCAGTTTGAGGCTTTTCCTTTGAATCAGAAGAAATGTAGAGGCCGCCTGCTGTAGTCTCTTGCGCTTCATCTTGTTTGACGATGATACGATCGCCGATTGGCTTGAGATCCATATGTATTCCTTTCACTATCCACGAGTTTCCTCGTGCACACTTATAACCACTGGTATGTATGTTCCATCGTTTAGAGGTGCTTTTGCGACATCAGTAAGACTTCGTCATTTATCTGTCGTCAAAACAACATCACCTATAAGCGATGGGTCGTACAAAACTTAGCACTCTCATATCGAGAGTGCTAAGTTGATAATAATAGTATCAAGTTTTGTGTAGGATGCAAACGTATATCTAGGTATGTGGAGAAGATTCACAAACCCTCTATAATCCGCTTACTTGGAAGTAACTATGGTCTTCTTCTGACTAAACTGCCTTTTACAATGCGAGCTAAAAGAACATGACCCTTCTACGCATGAGTATCCATGCTCACTACATATCCATCTTTCACCTTGATAGTAAGGCAAACAAATTGTGCTGGCATAAATTCATTAATGAACTCTGCTTTAGTCATAGGATGCGTAAACTCATCTGTATTCGAATATTTAGTCTCTGGGGTTAGTACAAAATGCCACTCTCCATAACCAAGAGAAGACGAATAGCCCGTGGATCCCCATTTTTGTAGATTTCCACTAACCAGCAACATATCCCCATCAATTTCAAATCTAATACCGCTGTCTGTACTAACGCCCAAATTCTCACCTGTTCCATCATACTCTCCGGTAAGTTTCGAGCGCCACTGATCTAATTGCTCAGCTTCAATACGATCGAGAGCATCCTTCCTGCTAGCAGCAATTGCATTAGCGAATTTATTAACCGTGTCTTCACTAAAATCAACTTTCCCCATCCAGGTCTTAATTGCTGCAATTTGGTCGTCAGTTACTTTTTCGGGTGCTATTGCCGTAAATGCGATGGCAGGAACATTAATGGATTGATTATCAGGCTGATCAAATGAAAGACTCTCGTCATTAATGAGGACCTCATTCTCATTAATTTCAATATGGGTCTTGCTATCAGGTATGTCATAAATGCCTCCATTGCTAGTTACAGGGGATCCAGCAACTGTAATATCATAGGCACCCTTCAATAAGGCAAAACCAGTATCACCTTCATCAACTAGTACTATTTCCGAAACTTGATTGCCATCAATATCGACACCCTCAACACGCAAGGGAACACCTGATCCAGTTTGCGGATCGTAGCCAGCAGCCTCAAACGTAAATGCAACAGGTATAGGTGCGTGATCCTTTCTATTTTTTTCATTTAGCATAAATAAAATGAAGCAGCCGGCAGCAGCAATGGCAACAACAATGCAGATTATGCCAATTATCAGGGGCTTTTTACTTTTTGATTGTGTCTCTGTAGTATCCATTATTACCTTCCCTAGATAGGTGCCATCATTACCTAATCACACCTAGAATCGATCTAGTTTATCTGCATGTTTAGGCATAGGTACGATGATCTTGATAATTGGCTAAATACTGCGAGAATTCTTTTGAAGTGTCTGAATTACCGCTTCTCCATGCCTTATGATCAATAATTTGCGACTCAAACCCATAGTAAGTATCTATGTAGCTAATGAGGTTATCGAGCGCTTCAAGTTGAGCTTTGGGGTAATCACCTGATCCACCCACATGCACAAGTTCGATTCCCACCGAATACGAATTCATGCCATAATCCGATGCCCAAGAACCAATAGATTTGGTTCCCACTTTGTCGTCACGCGATTCGTCAACTGTGCCATATTTTTGATTATGTCCTGTATCTCCATAGCCTGCATGATGCGCTATTCGATCAAGTTCAACACATTGGACAATAGAACCATCTTTATTAATTACAAAATGAGCCGCCACTCCAGCACCATTACTATCCCACCAGTCGATCACCCCTGAGGCGCTTCCATCTCCTTCAGTATCGTGCAAAACGATATATTTCTGAAATTCTGGGCCTTTTGCTCCATGATCAAAACTTGTTCGAATATCTTTAGTAATCAATGCATTAGAAGATGCTTCATTGCCTTTTTGTTGCGATACTTGCTGTGACGCAACTTCATCTTCTGATATGCTCATTACCTTTTCTGTTGCTGATACAAGACTATTTTTAGCGGGAATGATAATTGAATTTGAGATATGCTCACCATTATCGTGCTGATCAGACGCTGTATCATTACATCCGACAAGCCCAAAAACCGCAACAGCGCCTATAAAAAATGCGAATAAAACTCTTTTTCTAGCATGATAAAACGAAGTTCCTTTTTTTAACATGTCATTCCTTTTGCCGTTTAGTTGAGATATGAAGAACCACGTTTTTGCTCAATAGAAAGCATTGTGTCTGCATTCTTTTTCTCATAAGAATTTAACGTCACATGAGAATCAAATGAATCTGGACTATATTGCGGCGTATACCAGTCCTTATTCCAGAAGTAATCCTGCAAATCTTCATTATTAAACTCTCTACCATGACGAGCGTAAATTTCGTTTCTTGCAAGATATAACTCATAATTTGTTAGCTCATTTAATTCTTGCTCTGAATAATAACGAGCATTGCTTTCAGAAAGGATATAGCCTCTTGGACTGCCAATTATCTCCTTTTTTGTAGAGAACAATTCAGCGTCTAACGCTGCTTCTTCCTGCTCTTGCTTTGATTCTTGCTTCTCCCCTGTTTTGCCTTGGCCCTTATTTTGTTCCGCCAGCTCTTTCTCCTTTACTGACGTGTAACCACGTACTGGTTCACCTCCAGAAACAACATCAGATGTATCTTTTGCATCAAGAGCAAAAACACAAATAAGCGCAACAATAGCTCCAATAACAACAACTGCTGACACAATAGCAATTATTACTATTGTTTTATTTTTCTTGACTGCTTTTTTGGCGGGCTCAGAATCTGTTTCTTGCAAAACCGATGAAGGCAATGCTTGTGTTGGTTGAGTATTACTAGGCGGGTTTATAGGTAAATCAGTCCGCTCTTCCGAATCCGTAGATTCGGTCTTACCCAGCTCAGGCTCTGGCTTAATGACTTTTGTGCCGCAATTGTCGCAAAACAGAGCGTCGTCTTTAAGTTCCTTACCGCAACGTATGCATTTCATAAATCAAACCTTTGTTTAACTTCTATACTGTCTACTATTTCTGTTTTTTCTGATCAGCGTATATTCCTCTAGCACCCCAGCAGATTCCCATGGCACCTATTGCAGCCACTACCATGTAAACCGCCTGTATTGCATGACAGGTTGCTGCATATTGCTCGCTATAAAAGTCTCCGCCAAAGGTCATATTAGGAGCATTAGATCCAAAACTAAAAAGTCCTATTAACACTAAAATTATGCCCACTATGATCAGCGCAATATCACCTTGATTAATACCCTTTTGCTCTATGACAGCAGAAGTAGTGCCCGTATATTGCTGATTGAGAGGATATATAGGAGCAGTATTTTGTGTTTGAGGACCAGACGATGAGGCAACTTGTGCTTGGCTTTGTGGAGCGCTCATATTCGGTGCTTGATTGGTTGGAAAAGCACTTTTTGTTGAAGCTTGACTTTCTATTGAAGTAGGAGTTCCAATTGGTGTTTGATTTGCTGCCGGAATAGAGTTTTCTGCCAGAGG
>CAJMOJ010000048.1 GCA_905215035.1 uncultured bacterium | reverse complement strand
ATTGCCTCATCGGTTGTAACGCGCTGACCATTTTTGAATTCGACATCAAGCCCATAGCGCTCCATGTTTTCCGTGATGGCAGCACCGCCACCATGCACGATAACAGGGTTAACGCCCATGATCTTAAGCATGACGATATCGCTCATAACCGCATCACGCAGTTTCTCATCGACCATAGCAGCGCCACCGTATTTGATTAAAATGGTTTTACCGGTCGCATTCTTAATCCAAGGAAATGCCTCGATCAATACTTCAGCAGTATGACTTGAGGTTAGTTTTCTATCTTTAGCATATTTCATAGTTGCGTATTCTCCTTAAGTACGTACCCTTTATATTTCATCTTGTCTCATCTCGAAGGATACGTACGTATTGCACAGTGACCCTACATAAAAAGCGTTACAGATATTTATGAGCGATAGTCACCATTAATGGAAACATAGTCATGAGAAAAATCGCAGGTCCAAATAGTATCTGAGGCTTCTCCTGCTCCTAAGTCAGCCACAATAGTAATCTCAGGAGCCTCAAAGCGTTTGAGGGCTTCATCTTCATCAAACTCCAAAGGAAGACCATTGCGCATCACTGGCAAGCCAACCATGTCGATGTTGACATTCTCTTGCGCAAACGTTGCCCCACTTCTACCGAGCGCTGCAGCAATTCTGCCCCAGTTAGCGTCGTGTCCATAGATGGCAGTCTTTACCAGTGGTGAGTTTGCTACCGTGCGTGCTGCCATTTCAGCCTCTTCAGGTGTCGCCGCGCCAGTAACCGTAACCTCAATGAGCTTAGTTGCACCTTCTCCATCACGCGCCATTTCTTTGGCAAGCATGTTGGTTACCGTATCAAGCGCAGCCTTAAACTCATTCATCGCAATCGAATTGGGTGCGAATGTTCCCCGAGAAACCCCATCGCCTAAATCAGCAGCCTTGCCAGAAGCCATCAAAAAGCAACAATCATTAGTTGAGGTATCTGAATCAACCGTGATTTTATTAAAGCTTTGGTTTACTGCTCCTAAAAGCGCATTATGCAAATATTCTCCTGCAAGAGGGGCATCAGTGGTAATAACAGCAATCATGGTTGCCATATTAGGCATAATCATGCCTGAACCCTTGGACATACCCCCTACCGTAAAGGTAATACCTTCGTAATCAGGATCTGCACTAACCCATGAAACCGCTGCTTCTTTAGGAACCGTATCAGTTGTCATGATTGCTTTAGCTGCATCGGCCCCCGTTACCCCCATAGCAGGAAGATGCGCTTGCTCAGCATCCTCATGAGCTGGGTGTCCATACAGTGCCCGCTGCAACGTACGGATAGCAAAATCAAACGGGTTGGTATCCAAAACCGTACCAATTACACCGGTCGATGCCACCAAAACATCTTCAGGAACACATCCGATAATTTCTGATGCAATATCTGCTGTGCGCTTAGCGGCAGCAAGTCCTACTGTTCCCGTTGCCGCATTAGCAATGCCTGAATTAATGACGATGGCACGCGCTAAGCCGTAACCTTGATTGTTGAGGTGCTCTTTAGAAACAATAATGGGAGCAGCGCAAAATACATTTTGTGTAAAAGTAGCTGCGGCAGGACAAAGCTCATCGGCTTCAACAAGCGCCATATCCAGACGCGCAGGATCGTGTCTAAACCCTGCATGGATACCTCCTGCCCTGAATCCAGACGCACTCGCAACACCCCCATTGGGGATACTATTCAAAACAATATTAGTCATCTTGTACTCCTTTTTATGAAGGATTTGCAACGGTTTCGAGCGCGCAGGTCTGATCAAACCCGCAAATTATATTGGCGCACTGGACTGCTTGTCCTGCTGCACCTTTAACAATATTGTCAATAGCGCACGTTGCAATAACCGAACCCGTAATAGCATTAAAGGCGACACCTACATGCGCACGATTAGTTCCCACCACTGATGAGGTTTTAGGCTGTGAACCCAAAGGAAGTACCTCAACAAAGGGGAACTGCGCATAGGCGTCCTGGTATCGTCGGTGGATCGACTCTGCCGTCTCTTTCTGTCGGGCCTCAGCACTCAGTTGCATGGTAACCGTTGAAAGTAGTCCACGCGAAGCAGGTGCTAAATGTGGAGTAAAAACAAGGCGATTTGGTATTTCTAGAATCTGCTCAATTTCTGGCGTGTGACGATGGCTCGTTACACCATATGCCTCAAAATTTTCATTCGCGGAACAAAAATGCGTACGTGCACTGGCGCTTCTTCCTGCGCCCGATACACCAGAGATTGCATCAGCAACCACAACCCCTTCAGTTAAACGAACCACAGGAGCTGCTGCTAGTGAAGTCGCCGTAGGATAACAACCCGCACACGCAATCAAAACCGCTTCCCCATTCTTGTAAGCAAGCGATCCCCTAATCAGATCGTGTGCAAACAATTCTGGTAAGCCAAAAAGCGCTTGGGAAAGCAAATCTGCTGAAGTGTGCTCAACGCCGTACCATTTTTCATATACCGCTTGATCATGTAAGCGATAATCCGCCGAAAGGTCAATAACGGTTACGCCCGCTGCCAATAGTCCGGGCGCACTTTTCATAGCAACCGTATGAGGCGTTGCTAAAAACACCACATCACAAGTAGCAAGTTCTGGATTGTCATGAGCGGAATACTCAAGATCACTCAGACCTAAAAAGGCGGGATAAAGATCAGTAAGCTTTTTTCCTTTATCTGCGTTAGAGGTAATAACGGCGAGTTCAAAGTGGGGATGTCGCAGGCAGATGCGAACCAGTTCAGCTCCCGCATACCCTGCTGCACCTACGATGCCTACCTTAATCATTACAAACCCTTCTTTACTCACACATTTACTCACGGGCTCTCGTTTTCTAACAAGATTGTGATGCCCGATCTTTTCCTAACAGCAACACATAGCATAAGCGGATAACCTTAGTATGCATTCCTTATGCATACCGCACAAACTGGTCATGCTTGCACGATACCCACTTACTTTTACTTACTTTTATAAGTCTCATAAGATTACTCCAAAACTGCGCTGCTGGTAACCCTTAAATAAGGCAATCTTTCCATTAGTTTTGTGAGCGTACCCACCCCTTTGCGTGAACGGGTTTATCGTATAGGCATCCCCTCGCAACAAGCACCCCCCCTGCAACAAGCACCTCCTCCCCAATCTTAGGCAGGAGCCATTGAGGGGAATTTGAACGGAAATCTTGAACGGGTTACGATTCGTTGCCGTTTATGTCAAGGTTGCTCTCCTTGCTAACATGCATCACTTTTCTCAGTTACACTGCTTGAAGTACAAAAAGTACCTACAAGAATGGTATGTTGCCACGCAAATCACCAATACTTAAATCATCAAGATTGGCATTGCGATGATTTGGCTGCTCCATACATCATTGTGAAAGGAACTCAACTATGAGCAACGCTGGAAAGAAAGTAAAGGTTCACTATACCGGAACCTTAGATGATGGAACCAAATTCGATTCTTCAATTGATCGCGGTGAGCCCCTCGAGTTTGTCTGTATGGCGGGCCAGATGATCCCTGGTTTTGATAAAGCTGTAGAGAACATGAACGTAGGCGACAAGATTACCGTCCACCTTGAACCAAGCGAGGCATATGGCGAGCGTAGCGAGGAAGCCATTCAGACCATTCCGCTCTCAAATATCCCAGGTGCAGAAGATCTTCCCGTAGGCGAAACAGTATTTCTGCAAGGTCCTAACGGCCAACCTTTCCCTGCAAAAGTTGCTGCCATGGATGACACTACGGTTACTTTTGATATGAATCACGAACTTGCAGGCAAGCCTCTCAACTTCGAGATTGAGCTTTTGGAAGCAGAATAAACAGTTGTTCAAGGGTAGCTTTTCGATTTTTCGAGCGACTTTAGATAAGATCACGCACTCAATTCGAGCTATTTTTTAAAAAGCAGAACAAATGAAACGACCTCCCCGAGATTTTAAAATAAACTCGGGGAGGTCTTTTTTAGCCTTTTGACAATGAGTCTAAACAACAATCAATATGATCTAGCGATTGCTCTTTTTCCTTCTCAGATACACCATAGTTGCAAGTGCCGCTAAAGCAAGTACACTCAGCGCACCTACGACAACTATTGTTGTATCCCCTGTCTTAGTAGCTGATTGTTTTTCAGCCTTTTCATCAGACTGATTCTGAGGTGTCTGAGCAGGCTCATCATTCTCATCTACTTGAGCAGGAGGCTCCTCAGAGACTGGCTCAAGTACAACCTCAATCGTATGATTTGCCGCTACATCAGCAAAGGTATAAGAATTTGCCTCCAGCAATTCAGGATGCTCTACACCATCAATGATTACCTTGGCAACACGATACTGAACACCATCTTTAGTGCCTGCCGCCCACGTTACGGTGTGGCTATCGCCATCTACGACATCGGTTGTCGCAGTGATATTACCAGGGCCGCCGGTAAGTTTTGAGGTGATCTCAAAGATATCAGCACCTGCTCTAGTCTCACGCTGAGTAGGAGCAACGCTATCACCTTCTTCTTTCTTTTGCGTGATAAGCGTTACCACGTACTCCTCAGGATTAGTCGCGTCTTTGATCTGTTTGATTACTTCTTGAGGAAGGCTAATTGATGTATCGCCTGGGTTGACCTTAACCACAATAGGATTGTTGGGATCATCTTTTGGATAGATCACAATCTCTTGTGGCTCATATCCATCAGGTACTTCCCACTCAATCTTAGGAGGATTGGTTGGGTCGACGTCATCAGGATTAAAGATGCCTCCACCTGTAATTTCGCCAGGACCGCCTTCTACCTTAGTAGAAATATCTACCGGGTTTTTAGGCATCGTCTCAGGTGTTACAGCTGGCTCGCCGTCCTTAGCAAAATATACCTTAATAATATGGTCTTTATCGATATCAGTAATTCCCATATCCATGCGTTTTTGGCCTGCCGCAACTACGGGGTCATTCACATTCTCAGTACCAAACTGCGGATCTCCCGTCACAAGAGCGTATGCGCTTTGCTCAACTGCGTCGAGTGCTTGCGCTTCTGCTTGAAGTGCTGCCTGCTCTGCTGCCTCATCGGTCATATCTTCTGAGGATGCCCCAGCTTGAGAAGTATCCGTTAACTCGGGAGCATTCGTTGATTCGGGAACGTCACCTGCCTCATCGGTCTCAGAAGCATCTCCTGCCGAAGCATTTTGATCAGGTGCTGTGTTTACTGACTGATCAGATGAGGAACCATCGCCGGTATTAGTCGCAACATCAGGTGCAGTTGAAGGATTGTTGGTAGCCTGCTCAGAATCCTGTGAAGAATTGTTCTGCTTATTAGTGTCAACAACAATATTGTTGCCTGCCACAATAACAGTTTCAACACTTTGGTTAGTGGCTTGTTGTGCAAGCGCCTCAATTGTCTGAGCTGCTAGACTCTGCACCCCACCTGTTCCATTTGAAGCCTCACGGAACTTCTCTTCTCCATCAACTTCGATATAGGTAATGCGCGAATCGGCATTTGCGATTGCGTTGATCTCCGTATAGTGATTACCCTTATAGACCGTCTTTGAAGGAACAGCACTACCTGCACCATACTTCAAAATAGTGACATCGTACGTAACGGGCCTCAGGGTAACGACAACGTCTTTGTTTTCTTTAATATTAGAAAGTTCAAGACCGTTATCAACACTCTCGACCTGATTGCCATTAACCGTTACGGCAACTACTTCATATACCGCATAGTTTGGATCATTGCGATCAGTAGTTGTCTGGATAACAGGCTGCCAGTTAACGTGATAATTCTCACCACGCGCGATAGTAGAGCCACCCGTAATGGTGCCAGGACCGCCTTCAATCTTGGTAGTTACCTGCAAATCATTAGGGCTCAGCGCAGCACCTGTTGTTTGAGACTCAACAACAATATCGACCGCATGGTTTTTGCTAATAGAAGCAAACGTATAGAAACCAGAATCTATCTGATCTTGGCTGATTTTTGCGCCATCAATAGCAACACTTTTGATGGTATATCCCGGCTTTGCACTCCAGGTAACCGTAGGAGAATCGCCTTTCATGGTTACTAAAGAATCAGAAGCTTCAAGACCTGCTGTTGCACCGTACTTGTTGACCGTCACAGTATAGTAGCCCGCTGTTGTTTGGGCTTTAATGACCGGAATTTCAGCTAGCGTTACCACGACAACATGGTTGTTAGACATGTTGGCAAAGCTAAAGTCACGTGCATTTGTGTCGATGCGTTTGCCATCAACTTCAACACTCGCTACATAGGTATCCTCACCAGGCGTCCAAGAAACCTGTGCTGTTTCGCCTTTTACGATATTTGCACTTGGTGTAATAGTCGCACCTGCTGTCATACCTTTGAGTTGCGTTGTCACCGTGTAGGTGATGACAGGCTCTTCAACAATATTCTTATCGGGAATGCCATCATCATTGGTATCGATATTGACATCCGGTTCCCCATCGCCATCAGTATCTACGTTTACATCAGGCTTGCCATCATTGTTGGTATCGATATTGACGTCCGGCTTACCGTCGCCATTCGTGTCAATGTTGGTATCAGGCACACCGTCACCATCAGTATCGACGTTCACATCAGGACGACCATCGTTGTCGGTATCAATATTAATATCAGGCTTGCCGTCACCGTCGGTATCTACATTGACGTTGGGCTTAGTAGGATTCTTGGGGTCTTCTTTTCCTGGGTCAACAGGGTCGGGCTTATCATCACCGTCCTTGTCAACAATGTTGACATCTGGCTTGCCGTCACCATCTGTGTCCACATTGACATCCGGTTTGCCATCACCATCTGTGTCCACGTTAACCGTTGGTGCTGGAGGAGTTGGTTTGGAAGGATCCGATGGGTCAGCAGGTTCAATGTTAATCACTACATCACCATCAGGATCAGTCACCACGTTGATATCAGGCGTTACTGAACCAGGATCGTTTTTAATAACCTCAGGGTCGATGGGATCAGGCTTACCATCCCCATCTTTATCAACAATGTTTACATCGGGCTTGCCATCGTTATCAGTATCAACATTGACATCAGGCACTCCGTTGCCATCAAGGTCAACATTAACGTCGGGTTTGCCGTCGCCGTCAGTATCGACATTAACGTCGGGTTTGCCGTCGCCGTCAGTATCAATGTTGAGCGTTGGCTTTGGTGGATCATTAGGATCAATCTTGGAAGGATCCACCGGCTTTGGTTTGCCTTCGTCATCAAGGATAACGTTAACATCGGGCTTGCCATCACCATCAGTGTCGATATTGATATCTGGCTCACCATCACCATCGGTATCAATATTGATAGTTGGAGCCTCAGGCTCTTCTGGATCAATTGGCTTAGGTTTGCCATCCTCATCCGTTACAACATTCTTATCGGGCACACCATCACCATCGGTGTCGATGTTCACATCAGGTACACCATCACCATCGGTGTCAACATTTACATCAGGCAATCCGTCATCATCAGTGTCAATATTAATCTTGCCGCCATCTTCTGTTGGCTTGTTCAAGGTTGATTGGTACTGATAAATAACGAGCGTAACGCTACCCGCGACAAACGTGCCATTTTGGTTAGCAGGAGTTTGAACGAGTTCGTATCCTGGAAGATTCAAGGGTTCTGTGGTATAACTCTCCCCCGCATTGCCATCAATAACGATTGATTTAATAGTGTTGCCTTCAGGATCGCGATACAAAACCATAACGCTCGATGCAGTATAGGTAATAGGCGAATACACGACCTCCACTACCTTGGACTCAGCATCAAAAGTAGTGCTATACGAATAAGAATCAGTCTCTACGCCACCGACCATACTAATGTTGTATTTGGTAATACGAGGAATCGTAAGTGTCGCAGGGTCTCCAATTTTGCCCGTCATCACTTGGTCAGGAAGCAAGGTTGCACCCTTTTCATCAACAAATCTAAAGAGCACGGTAGAATCTTGTGCAGCTGCATCCTGTTTGTAATAGAACGTCAATGTCTTTGCCTGGAAGCCAAAGTTGCCGGTCTTGACCGTACTTGTATCATTAGCACGTGCGCCTGTGCTTGCTAATGCTTCTATGCTTTCCGACAATACATTTGCCGCTTGCCCACCAAGCATTTCTACCGATTGGGTAGTCACACTATCAATCACTTCTGTGACATGAGAATAGGTATAACCCGGGAATGTCAGTGCCGAGACAGAATACTCATCGCCAACCGAACCACGATAAACAACAGGATCACATAATGCTTGACCTGTATCCACATCAACGTAGCGCGCGGTCACCGGCTGAGCAGATTCTGCTTCGCTTCCACCCGTATCTTCATCAAGTTTCTTGTATGTATAGGTTACCGAAATAGGACCTTTTTTGAATACGCCTGATTCCTCACCCTCAACACCTGAGAGTACATAGCCATTAAAGCTCAAGTCTGAGGTTTGATAAGGCTTTCCTTCACGACCCTTATAAATAATAGTGTCGGTAAGTTTCTCACCGCTTTCCGTCACATAATTAGCAGTTACCAAGCTTGCTTCTGAAACATAGAAATACTTGGTCTTTTTGGCTTTTAAGCCTTGAGATGTTAAAACATCCAGAACGACACGGTACTCGCCCTCTTCAGTTACAGCACCGGTATAAGGAGTGTTGCCGGTATAGATTTGTTTGCCCGATGGGTCAAACACGGTCCATGTTTCATTTCTGATAGTTGCATGCGTTGCAGGATCCAACCATGTTTTGTCTTCCATTGACAACGTATCACCTGGGATACCCGCATAGGAAGGTTCTCCATTATCAAAAAGTTGGAAATCTGCTTTGATAGCGCCGTTATCTTCAGCTGCTTCCATGCAAAGGTTATAGTAATATGCTCCTGCATTACTGCATGAACAAGGTCCAAAACTACCAGCTTGAACAGGGGCATCAATCTTTGCAAGCTGTGTCCCGTTTGAGGTAATCGTCACCGTGGTTTTTGTTACTTGGATAGAAACACGATGCTGGAAACCTTTAACGGTTGCAGAGCCATTTGCAAGAATTTTTCCCTTTGCAAAGTTAAGAGCTCCGCCCGTTGTTCCCTTATGCTTAGTACTGTCATTACCATTAATGGTGCCATGGTATACCGGACCTTGATGAGATCCTGCATTAAGAGCTGGTGTCCACTCTTCGATATAAGCAATACACCATTGGTTATCTCCACACTCTTCATAAACATAGAAAGAGTAAACATCTTGATTACTTGTGTTTTTCCATGTTTTAATTCCCCAAGCAAATCCCCATGGATCGGTATCGCTACTATTGAAATCGCAGCTAAACGTTCCCGTAGTAAAACTCATGAGGTTTGGGTTGTAATAACCGGTAAAACCAACATTGGCAGTCGTATTTAAATATCCGCCACTCGCATTGTAAGACCATCCAGCTTGATAGCCCGATCCTAGGGCCGAATTCGGATATCCAACCCATTCATTAAATACTTCTTTTAAATCGATAAAACTCTCATCTGCAGCATACGCAGATCTTGGTTCGGAGGGAATAATTGGCAGCATCAATCCTAGACTTAAAATAATTGCCAGAAAGAGGCGCCCCCCCCCGCGAAGAAATTGCTTCGTTTCCATCGTGTGCTCCTTGCCCGAAATTGATCACACATATACAGCCATGGCTTTGAACCACGACTGTATAGTTAACAGAAACGTAACAAACAATCACTTGCATAGTCAATACTGATCTGCTATTTTATTACGATTTTTTATTGGATTAAACAATAATACTTTTATTTGATGACAGATCTATGTCATCACCTATAAGAAAAGGACGGCTTTTAGAATGCCTTTAACATGCATTCGTTATGAGTGCTTATACAAGGCGTGCTACAAGAAACAGCCACGCTAGCCCATAAGGCCAACGTGGCTGTTCTGTTCTCGCAACAAGGAGATCGTTACAAGAACGCAAGAGGTGTCGAACAAGGCTCTCAAGAATAATTCAAACGCATTGCCTATAACCAAAACCGCGACAAACGTTATAGGTGCTCTTATCCTATCGCCTTAATTCGCATACATGGCTGCATAAGGACGAGACGAGGCAGGTCGAAGCTTGAAAAAGCCCTCCCCACTTGCATCAATGGGAGATCCGAGATCGTCCGCAAAGTATGCGTTGTACTCTCCTAGCAGCTTTTCTAGCACCGCACGATCAATCTCATCGACAGGCTCTTGCACGAGTCCCGGCATGATTTGATCATCCTCAAGTTTATGCTTGAGATAAATCACGCCACCGTGCATGCCCGTTGCGAGATATTCACCGGGGTGTCCCAAAAGAACGATAATGCCACCTGCAAGGTATTCGCCTAAAAAGTTACCAGCATTTCCGCCGATAACAATACAGGGGCACTTGTCCTCGAATTGTTTCATATGAATGCCAACACGCCATCCGCAATCATCACGAACCAAAATAGTTCCGCCACGCATAGCATATCCTGCAGCATCACCGCATCGACCATGGATAATGACTGTTCCATCATTCATGGTGTTTCCAATTTGATCTTGCGCGTTTCCAAAAACCTCGATATAACCGCCATCCATATAGGAGGCCATATCGTTACCAGGAATGCCATGGATAAGGAGTTCCTTTCCTGCCGGCATCGCGCATCCAAGATAACGCTGCGCAAAAACTTCTTCTAAAACTACCGTGTCGTGTTCGTCCAATGCTTGATGAACACGCTCGTTTGCAGGGCGAAAGTGTTCAGTGCCTAACGTAAGAGTAGTTGCCGATGGGGTTGTTTGAGCAGCTTGTCGTTCCTGAGTCATTTACAAACACTCCCTTTCAACAAGACCTTCCGATAGTGGGTTAACCATACTGGGATCAAGATCAACCTGAGCCGCAACAGTATCAGCCGCAAGATCTGTTTGTGGGTTTTTAACCGACCATCCACGTGCGTCAAGCGCTGCAGGATATCCCTTATGAAGACGCGCCCAGCGAAGAGGTTCTTCAATATCAAAGTTTTCGGGCTCACGCAAAAACGCTTCTCCACCCACCATATCAAGGGGAACCTCGTCTGCAATGATGCTCGTATAAATTCCTGCCGCCTCAGGTCGATTGAGCGTAATGTAGCCAAAAAGACGGTTATCTTTAATCACAAATTTAGTGTAGGTGCCATCTTTAAGCGTGACAATCTCTTCGAATTCTTGACTAGGATCAGGATTAATAACCCCTGCAGTAAGCAAATAAATCTCGTCAAAAAAGTCAACGGAGTTAACCGCAAAATTGCCTTTAAAGTTATCTGCCTGAGTAAAGCCCGCCATATGAAGACCAGCAAGGCGCCCTTGACGAACCGCATTGGGCCACAATGCCAAACACTTATCAGAACCGTCAAGCAAATCATGCGTTTGTGTCACATCGCCTGCTGCGTATACATCAGGTAAGCTCGTCTGAAGATCATCCTGGATGATTACACCACGTCCAATTTCTGCTCCGGCTGCTTCAAGAAAAGCAATATTAGGACGAACACCTACTGCTGCAACCACAAAGTCACAGGTAAGAATATCGCCATTGGTAAGATGTGCTTCGATGATATTGTTGTCTCCATCAACGATAAACTCATCGGCCGTAATACCAGGCAAACAGGTAATGCCGCGCTCCAAAAGAAGATCCGCCATAAGAGCAGCGCCTTCTGCATCAAGAACAGCAGGAAGAATACGCGGTGCCATTTCAAGCACAATTACCTCATCAACATAATCATGAAGCGCTTCTGCCGCCTTAAGACCAATGAGGCCCGCACCAACAACAATAAGCCGTGAGATATGACCTTGTTCATGGGCTACGCGCGTTGCTTGACTAACTTTGTCCGCACAAAAAAGTGCCTGATCAAGCGTGATGAACGTTGACATGTTCTTCGAGCCAATAAGTCCTTTGATAGGTGGCGTAAACGGAACCGATCCTGTTGCTACCAACACCTTGCCATAGGATATAACTTCTCCGTTATCAAGCGTAACGGTGTGTGCATCCGCATCAAGCGCTGCTGCACCAAACCCATCGCCAAATGTTGCCTCAACCGCATTATCCTCATAGAATGTCGGAGCTTTATAGGTCATAGCTTCCTGCGTGGTCTTACCTTCAAGAAGATAAGAAATAAGAGGTGTACCATACGCTGCATACGGCTCAGGTGAAACCATACGAATTGAACCTGACGTATCAATCATACGGATTGACTCGACCGCTGTTACCGCTGCAGCAGAATTACCCAAAATCAAATAATCGTAATGCGCCATGGCTCTACACCTCACTTTCTACGTAAATAAGTGCACGATTAGGACAGGTAGCTACACATTGAGGATCCCCTGGTTGACCGCATCCATCGCCACACAAATCACACTTAATGGCTATGCCTTCAAGATGCACTGCCCCAAATGGACAAAGCGAAACACAGGTACCACAACCTACACACTTTTCTGGATCGGATGTAACCACACCCGTCAGAGGATCTTTTTGCATAGCTCCTGAAATACAACCTTCAACACACAAAGGCTTGGGGCAATGGCGACAATTAACCGCCATAGAGCGTATTGCATTGCCTTCAACATGCACGCGTGGCTCATATGTTTGTTCAACGGTATACGCTTTAACAGTGTTTTGGCTGGGTGAGTGAAACGTTTTGCAGGCAACTTCACAGCGACCACAATCGACACACCAAGCATCAATGGCATAAATTCGTTTCATCGCTCATCACTCCCCCGCGTACTTAATACCCAAGATCTCAAGTTCTTTTTCATTGAGACCAACACCACGCAACATCAATCGATTACCACGCAAAGAATCAATAGAGTTAAGGCCCATGCCGCCAATCATTTCTTGGATCTCATGATTCCAAGCGTGAACCAAATTAACCACACGCTCAGCGCCAATTTCGGGATTTAAACGCTTGGTAAGCTCGGGGCGCTGAGTAGCAATTCCCCAGTTACACTTACCAGAAGAGCAAGCCTGACACTGATGGCACCCAAGGGCAATCAATGCAGCTGTTGCTGAATAACAGGCATCCGCACCAAGAGCGATAGCGCGAACAATATCTGCTGAAGAACGAATAGATCCTGCAGCAACCAAGGAAACCGTTGAACGAATTCCTTCATCACGCAAGCGTTGATCAACAGAGGCAAGCGCCAGCTCAATAGGAATACCAACATTGTCTCTAATGCGTGTTGGCGCTGCACCAGTACCTCCACGGAAGCCATCAATAACAATAACGTCCGCACCAGCACGCGCAATACCTGATGCGATAGCAGCGACATTATGCACCGCTGCAATCTTTACTGCAACAGGCTTACTATAGCGTGTAGCTTCCTTAAGCGAGAAAATCAGCTGCCTTAAGTCCTCAATCGAGTAAATATCATGATGAGGCGCAGGAGAGATCGCATCCGTACCTTGTGGAATCATACGCGTCTGCGATACCTCTGCATTGATTTTCTCACCCGGAAGATGTCCTCCAATACCCGGTTTTGCACCCTGGCCGATCTTAATTTCAATCATAGATCCAGCATTAAGGTAGTGGGGATCTACACCAAAACGACCGGAAGCAACTTGAACGATAGCATGATCGCAATACTCTTCGAGATCGCGATGAAGACCGCCTTCACCAGTATTAAAGAAGGTACCCAGCTCCTTTGCTGCCATCGCTAATGACATTTGCGCATTAAGCGAAATCGAACCAAAACTCATCGCTGAGAACATAAGCGGCACATCAAGCCTAATTTGCGGAGGCATCGGCGTCTCCACTTCTTTGGTGCGCTCATTAACTTTAACAACATGAGGTCGTGAACCAAGAAACACGCGCGTCTCCATAGGCTCACGCAAAGGATCAATAGAAGGGTTAGTGACCTGCGAGGCATTGAGAAGCATGTGATCCCAATAAATTGGATAAGGCTTTGGATTGCCCATCGAAGAGAGAAGCACAGCTCCTGTTTGGGCCTGCTTCGCAATATCTTGCATATATCCAAGCGTCCAATTGTTGGAACCGTTGCCAACTTGAGGCCACTTAGTAATAGCAAGGGCGCCAGTTGGGCACATACATACACAACGCTGGCAATTTACACATTTAGCATTATCTGCAGTAACACGTCCTAACTCTTCATCAACGTGGTGTACCTCATTGGCGCACGAACGCTCGCAGACGCCACATTGGATGCAAAGGTCAGGATCGCGTACAACTTTATAACGAGGAAGCATATAGTCGAGCATATGTTAGACCCCCCTCTGACGCGTACGAGTAGGCGCTGCGGAAGTAAGGTTTGCTGCTGGCTTTTCATGGAGTGGCTCGTTAACACCACCCTCTTGTGCTTTAGCAGCGGCAACCTCATCGAGTTGGACGACAAAAGGAACACCGCCCTCAATTGAGCGCATATTTTCAGCATCAGGGCAAACAACCTCAATAGCAGCTTGTTCAGATGCTAAATAAACCATGCTACCTTTTTCAGCAACCATCAATGCGCGCAATTTAAGACGATCATTAAGGGCAAGCAAGCCTTCAGATGAACCTAAAATCACTGACATGGGTCCATTAATGAGAGCGCTTGAATAGGCAATGCGCAAAGCGGTTTCAAACTTTGCATCATGCGGATCCATACGATCAATCTCATCCCATGTTGGCGCCGTCATAATGTGCGCCGCCATCTCCTGGGAGTATCCATGACGACGTGACAAGAGATCAAACAGATACGTAATTACTTCGGTGTCTGTTTGGAGCTGACAGTCGTAGCCAAACTGCTCAACGTAGCGCCTATTGGCGTCATAGCTTGAAATCTCACCGTTATGAACGACCGACCAATTCAACAACGTAAACGGATGGGCGCCTCCCCACCAACCGGGGGTGTTAGTTGGGAATCGACCATGCGCGGTCCACAACCATGCTTTGTAATCTTGGATACGATAAAATTCGCCGATCTCCTCAGGGTACCCAACACCTTTAAATGCTCCCATGTTTTTACCTGATGAAGCCACGAATGCTCCGTCAATTGAAGCGTTGATATGGAATACGCGTTCCATAGTGTATTCCGCTTCATCAAGTTCACTTTCAGCTAGCTTAACGGGATTCGGCGTTAAAAAATAACGCCAAATATGGGGTGGATTTTGGATAGTACGCACATTATCTGTCGGAATCTTTTCTTGTTTCTCACAGAGAAACCATTCATCAAGATACGCTTGCGCCTGAATGCGCGCCTTTCTAGGTTCATACAACATATGAAATGCATACAAATCCTT
>CAJMOJ010000047.1 GCA_905215035.1 uncultured bacterium | reverse complement strand
GCGGTGTAGTCCGTGGGAGGATAGGACGTTCTACTCATGCAGGGCATTTATTGTTTTTTATTCACTTTTCTCAATGTGCTCTATCTATAATGTCATGTTCTATCTTTGACGTATATGTTGCTATTTTATGCCGTGAGTGGTTATTGAACTACCGATCTCTTATGTCTTGTGTCCTGTTTTTCCTCTAACTCATAATTTGAACTTCGTGGTGCTATAGTTCAATTAAATAATCTCACGAGAGGAGTTTGATAGCATGAAAAAACTTGAAGGTAGAACAGCTATCGTTACGGGCGCAAGCTCTGGGGTCGGTCGCGGACTTGCAAAAGTTTTGGCAGAAAATGGTGCCAATGTCTGTGTTTGTGCCCGCAGAATGGAAAAACTCGAAGAGTTAAAGGCCGAATTAGCTGCTGAAGGTGCGGCAGTTCTTCCTGTTGCTTGTGATGTTATGGAGCCTGAGCAGATCAAGAATGTTGTTAGCAGTTGTGTTAGTGAATTTGGCGGCGTGGATATTTTGATTAACTGCGCACAGGGTTCAATGGCATATTGCGAGATTGAAAACATTGACATTGATTATGCTATGACTGCATTCAAGAGCGGTGCATTGGCTAGTTTGTTATTCATGAAGGAATGCTTCCCTTATCTTAAGGAAAGCGGTCATGGACGTATCATTAATACCGCATCAGCAGCGGGTTATGATGGCAATGAAGGCTTTGGCGCATATGGTATGGCAAAAGAAGCTATTCGTGCGATTACTCGTACAGCTGCTCGTGAGTGGGGAAAGTATGGTATCACCGTCAATGTGTTCCTTCCTATTATTGCAACAGACTTCTTCCGTGAGACTCAACCTCAAGCCTTGAAGAATCTTGAAGCTAAGAGTCCACTTGGCAGAATTGGTACTACTGAAGAGGATTGTGCACCTCTAATTGTATTCCTGACGAGTGATGATGGTGGTTACTTTACTGGCCAATCATTCATGGTTGATGGTGGCATCCATATGCATACCTAAGCCATCGTTGTTTTGATGAGGCTTTAGTAATAAAGGGGAGGATTAGTGGTATAAAACTAGACTTCTCCATTAGCTTCGTACAACCTTTTGCTTTATGCCGATTGCATTATATAAAGTAGCCCAAAATGGCTTAAGAATTAGATGCACCCGCAATTTTGCGGGTGCATTTGTTTATGTACTTTTAAAATCGTGCTTGATAAGCCCATAGGAGTGAAAGTTTGATCTGTGGATGATGCGGGGAATCATAGAGAAATACACAGAACTATTGACGATTAACCACGAAGCGAACAGTCTCCTTGCATTTTTAACTGGCATCCTCGGCAGTTGTGATCGCAGAATTCTTGATCATCTGCATAAATATTTTGATCGGTATTAATTTCAGTGTGCATTTTTTCTTGCATGGTATTTCGTAAAAGGGATTCATTGGGTATTTCTTTGCCGAGAGCATGCGCATGCCTATGCATTTTAGTTTTTCTGTCCCTTTTTTTATTGTCTTTTGATAATTCATCAATCGTAGTATCAAGATGTTGAGTAATACGCATAAGATAATGTTCAAGCTGATCTTTTTCTTCGTGCGAAAGACAATCAAAGAACGGAAATCGAGATTGATCTTGATTGAGTTCTTCAGCTGCTATGCGTCCTTTATCAGTAAGACGAATAATTTGCTTACGTCGATCACTTTCATCAGCCTTACGGATGATATATTCTTTCAATTCTAGTTTTGAAAGCAATTCGGCTAATGATTGCTGCGCATATCGAGCATATTTTGTAATTCTCTTTGGGATATTTCTGGCGTCAATATAAGCGTTTTTAGAACACGACCCTGTCCACGTGAGGCATCTCTTCCTCGTGCAATTTGCGAACCGTGTTGTAGATGAGCGTATCGTAAAGCGCCTTTTTGTATCTGCTTAAGGCGATGGAAAAGGCGATGGTCAATATCTTCTAAGGCATCAATAGACTCTGTGGTATTAGGTTTGATTTCTGGTTTACTAGTAAAGCGATTGTCTTTAATGGGGGTATTAGATTCTTGCATATTTCTGCCATGAGAATTCATGTCGTGGTGATTGTGATGATCGCGATGATCGTAGTGATGAAAGCGTCGGTTAATATTCATGGGTTAAATCTTCTCCTCTAAATGAAATAGTATTGAAGCTTGTTTAGCTCACCGCTATGGAATGCTTTTGAGCGATCTAGTGATATGAATATACTTACTATTACACAAGTACCTGTTGAATAATTATTGTTTTTCAAATTATGTATATTTCTCCCTATTTAACAGGCACCTGTTAAATAGGGAGAATCGTTATCGATGCACCAAAAACTAGGATATTTATAGTTTTATGTGTATCTATTGCAATGATTAAGGGAAGGAAAAGGAACTAAGTAATTAAAGAGATTGGGTGTTAATTGTCAAATAAGGGATAAGTGAAGTGGATGAAAACACGCAAAAACAGCTAGGATGGTAAACGAGAGGTGGCAAGAGGTGTAAGTAATGTACCTAGCTAAAACCGATTTATGTAATTCGCTCATACTGTGGATACAAATAGTTTGAAAGAGTCAATAGCCAAGGAGTGCAGATGCGTAAGTTGACGAAAACCCCTAAACGCGTTCTTGATCTTATTCATTTACTATTTGCTAGTTTTTGGCTTGGTGGATTTGCAATAATGCTTATCTGTTCCATTATGCTTTCGGTGCAGGCAATCGATACATATTTTGGATTTGCGACTATTGGTCTTATTCAGGAAATTATTAAAGTCTGTATTCCAGGATTGATGGTAACGGGATTGCTCTATGGGTTTGTAACAAAGTGGGGCTTTTTTACCCATGGATGGATTGTTGCAAAATGGCTTCTAACTATTGTCCTTGTGGTTGCAACAGCGCTTGTTCCAATTAATCCAATTTGTTTAGGAGGGGTCGTTGCAGGCATAATTGCGCTTTTTGTACTTTCGGTTTTTAAGCCACGCAAAACAGTCTAAACATTGTTTGCTTAAATATCGTCTTTAAGCATTGTTTGTATATAAATGCTATCCATATAAGCGCTATCCTTATAAATGTTATTTCCTGACGCCATAAGGAATTAGCAAAAGAGCTATGAAGGATGTATTGATTGGAAACAATATATTTTGCTGGTGGATGTTTATGGGGTGTTCAAGCGTACATTAAGACGCTTCCTGGCGTTATTGCAACTGAAGCAGGAAGAGCAAATGGGATAACCGGGAGTCTTGAAGGGTCCTATGATGGCTATGCCGAGTGTGTTAAAACCACATTTGATGAGACGCAGGTAACGGTGGAGCGGTTGATGGATTATTTTTTTGAAATTATCGATCCATACAGCCTCAATAAGCAAGGAATTGATGTGGGTAGAAAGTATAGGACTGGTGTATACAGCACCGATCCTATTCATTTGTACAAGGCGACACAGTATATTGAATCGCGTCCTGATAAAGATAGAGTAGTCGTGGAAATTAAACCCCTTACTTGCTATGTACCGAGTGCAGAAGAGCATCAAGATCATCTTGATAAATATCCTCACGATTATTGCCATATTCCCCAAGAGCTCTTGACAAAATATAGCCATTGACGCAGTAACCCTTACCACATGTAGTGGGCTTCTGGAATGTGGAGTAGATCGCGTATGTGAGCTAGATCTAAATCTGTTCTAGTCAGATCTAGAATATGATTCGATCGGGATTCTGAAATAGGCCTAGAATTTCAGATGCAGAATATAAAAGCTGCAAAATTCTTTAAATTGCTTAGAGAAAAAAGGACGCTTGATGCAAGAATATTACGTTCCGACTAATTATAGTGAAGTCGAATTTATTGAGAAGCGTTCTCGTTTTATCGGACAAATTTGGCGTGTTTCCTCCGAAGAAGAAGCGCGTGTTTATATTGAAGAAACCCAAAAAAGATACAACGACGCTACTCATTGTTGGTGCTATCGCATCAAAGAAAGCACAATAGAGCGTTATACCGATGGGCATGAGCCTCATGGAACGGCAGGACTTCCTATGCTGAGTGTATTTCAACGAGAAGAGATAACTAATGTGCTTTGTGTGGTAAGTCGTTATTTTGGTGGCATTCATCTTGGTGCTAATGGCTTAGTACGTGCTTATGGCCGAAGTGCAAAGGAGGCGCTTGATGCAGCAGGTGTTTCTGTAGTTCGAAAATGGATTGTGCTTGAAATTCCCTGTTCTTATGCGCAATTTGAAACGGTTCGTAGGGAGCTTGCTGCTTGGAATGGTATTGTGGAAGAAATTAATTATGGTGCCGATGTGCTTATTTCGTCGCTTATCCCCGAAGAAAATGTAATAAGTTTTTCACGACGGCTTATCGATATTTCTGCAGGAACTATTGAAGTGATAGAATCCGGAGAAGAGCTCAAAGCAGCTCCCGTAAAGAGGCATTGTAGGGAAAAGATGTATTAGTATGCTTAAAGTAAAATCCGAAATATTGCTTCTTATAGCAGCTACTGTTTGGTGTTTGGCGGGGCTCAATATCTTACATCTTGGCTTAGAGACAATTGGAGAGGCTGATCTTTCGATCGTATTGCTGCTACTGGGCATCGTTGCTACATTCTTAGTTTTTCATCGCATGTTTTCTAAACTTGTCGGAAAGCAGTCATCACGTATTCGAGAGTATGGCAATAAGCGCGTGTGCGCTTTAGCTTTTTTTGACGCAAAAGGCTACATTATGATGGCTGTCATGATGGGTGGTGGAATTTTATTGCGTTTTTATGGGGTAATCCCACCGTGGTTTGTGGCCTTTTTCTACACCGGTATTGGTATTGCTCTTACTCTTGCGGGCATCGGTTTTATTATTCATTACCTCAAACGAGGGAAGGATCTTACTTGTCCTATAACCAAAAAGAGTCGCCTAGCCTAATTTTTGTGGGATTGGTGGTCAAAAGAGCCGGACGAGCCAAAGAAGGCAAAAAGAGCTGAAAAGCGAGCCAAAGACAGCGAAAAGAATGTTGCAAAATCGAACAAGAATTTATAAGTAACATTCAATACTTTACTTAAACTTTACGTGTGCCTGATTTTGATTTGATGCATGTGTCTCACCATAGTACATGCCAGATTCCTAAAAGTACTACAGGAATACTGGCGCAAAGTATGTACTTAGTGAAAGGAAAAACATGCATACAAACGTACGCCCAAATCGTTCCGTTGTAATAGGGATTATGCTCGCCCTTGTTACCTTGTTGGGCTTGTGTTCACTTGTAGGTTGTTCTTCTGATGATAATGGCGGAGGAAGCAAAGGGTCAGATAACAATGCGGGAGAGATTTCAGTCTATTCCCGTGAAGATGGTAGTGGCACACGAAGTGCTTTTGTTGAATTGTTTGGTCTTGAAGAAAAAGACAGTAATGGCAACAAGCACGATATGACTACCGATCAGGCTGCAATCACCAATTCTACTTCAGTTATGATGACTTCTGTTTCTTCTGATCCAGCAGCAATTGGATATATTTCTTTAGGTTCACTCAATGATACAGTCAAAGCTATCGCAATTGATGGCGTGGAAGCAACGCCAGAAAATGTGAAGCAGGGCACGTATCCTATCGCTCGCTCTTTTAATATGGTAACAACTGATGCAGTGAGTGATGCTGCCCAGGACTTCATTGCTTTTATTATGAGTAGCGATGGACAAGATATTGTCGCAGAAAATAAATACATTCCTGTTGATGAGGGGGCGCAACCTTATGCTGCTTCTGACGTATCAGGAAAAGTTGTTGTTGCTGGTTCGTCTTCTGTATCTCCAATAATGGAAAAGCTTGCCGAGGCATATCAACAAGCAAATCCTAATGTCACCGTTGAAATTCAGACATCTGACTCAACAACAGGTATCAACATGGCAGCTGACGGTAGCGCAGATATCGGTATGGCATCTCGCGACCTTAAAGACTCTGAAAGCGCAAAGGGCCTTTCAGCAATTGAGCTTGCTAAAGATGGAATTGCAGTAATCGTATCTCCTGATGCTGAAATAAGTGAACTTACTCGTGATCAGGTAAAAAGCATTTTCTCGGGTGCAACTACCACATGGAAAGACATTTTGGGCTAAGTGTGGTGAGCGATGAGGAATCAATCGTTTAAAGAGAATGCGGCCAAGGCAGTTTTTGCTTTGGCTGCATTCTTGTCCATTGCAGCGGTAGCGCTAATCTGTCTTTTTTTATTTGTGAACGGCATTCCCGCCATGGCTGAGATTGGGTTGCCTGAGTTTTTGTTCGGAGATACTTGGAAGCCTTCAAGTAACGAATTTGGCATTTTTCCCATGATTGTGGGGAGCTTGTATGTCACGGCCGGTGCCATACTGATTGGGGTTCCTATTGGAGTCTTGACTGCTATTTTTCTGTCTCGCTTTGCTCACGCTCGTATTGCTCGAAGCGTAGGGGCAGGTGTTGAATTATTGGCAGGTATTCCATCGGTAGTTTTTGGCTTTTTTGGTCTAATGGTTATGGTTCCTTTTATTCGTGATTATATGCCTGGCCGTGGTCTGTCGTTGTTGGCTGCCGCGCTCATTTTAGGAATCATGATATTGCCAACAGTAATTACGGTATCGAAAAATGCTCTTGATGCTGTCCCACGTTCCTATTATGAAGGTGCGCTTGCTTTAGGTGCTGATCATGAACGAAGTGTATTTTCTATTGTTGTTCCTGCAGCATTATCAGGGATTATGGCTGCTATTGTACTTGGTGTGGGTCGTGCAATTGGTGAGACAATGGCGGTAGTTATGGTGGCGGGAAATCAGCCAGTCATTCCTCTTTCTATTTTTGATGGCGTTAGAACGCTTACCGCAAACATAGTGCTAGAAATGGGTTATGCAGCCGACCTTCATCGGGGTGCATTAATTGCGACAGGTGTGGTGCTCTTTGTCTTCGTGACGCTTATATGTGCGCTTTTTAGCGCGATTAAAAGTAAAGGAGATCGTTCATGAAACAGGCTCTGTTGTCTCGCATCTCTATTCTCTGCACCCGCCAGTCACGTCCAGTTTCTCGCACCGTATCATTAACTTCACGTATCCTGCGTACACTTGTTTATATGGGTACACTCCTAACCGTATGTATTCTTGTCGGGTTGATAGGTTATATTCTATTGCAAGGTGTACCTCATCTGAGTCTGTCCTTATTCGAATGGACATATACCTCTGACAACGTATCACTTATGCCCGCTTTGGTATCAACATTGCTCATGTCAATTTGTGCCCTTATTCTTGCAGTTCCTGTCGGGGTAGCATCGGCGATTTATCTGGTTGAATACACCCAATCGCAAAACAGGTTTGTTCGCATTGTGCGTATCACAACTGAAACGCTTCAGGGAATTCCATCAATTATTTATGGTCTTTTTGGACTACTCTTTTTCACCACAATGCTCGGTTGGGGTATGTCGCTTTTATCGGGTGCGTGCACGCTTGCAATTATGGTATTGCCCGTTGTTATGCGCACTTCAGAAGAAGCATTGTTGGCTGTGCCCAAATCGTATCGAGAAGGTGGGTTTGCACTCGGCGCGGGGCGATTGCGCACGGTGTTTCGTTGCGTGTTGCCAAGCGCAATGCCTGGAATTGCAGGAGGGGTGATTTTGGCGCTTGGTCGCTGCGTTGGTGAAGTGGCTGCTTTGCTTTTTACGGCAGGTACCGTCGCTCAGATTCCTGATTTTGCGGGACAAGGATTAGGCGCCTTTTTTGATTCATGTCGCACTCTTGCCGTGCATATGTATGTACTTGCAAGTGAAGGTTTGCATATTGATGAAGCCTATGCAACAGCGGTTATTTTGCTGGTCATGGTATTGATTTTAAATCTTGCAACAAAGTATGTAATTGAACGTCTCAAGGTAGGAAATAAAGATGAGTAATTGTGTTAGTGCAGTCGTATCTCCAGTAATTGATCTGCGCGAAAGTGAGCGCGAAATGATTCGTGATATGGCCTACGATAAAACCTCGTATAAGATGGGTGTGTCTGATCTCAATCTATACTATGATGAGTTTCATGCGCTCAAAAACGTAAGCTTGAAGTTCCCTGAAAAGCAAGTCACAGCATTAATCGGTCCTTCTGGATGTGGTAAGTCAACACTATTAAAAACGCTTAATCGTATGAATGACTTGGTGGCAGGATGTCGTGTTGAGGGCTCAGTGTTTTTGGATGAGCAAAATGCCTATACTGAGATTGGTGTCAATGATCTACGTCGTCGCGTAGGTATGGTATTTCAACAACCCAATCCTTTTCCGATGTCTATCTATGATAATGTTGCGTTTGGTCCACGGACGCATGGGATTAAGAACCGTGATGAGCTTGATGCAATTGTGGAACAATCTCTGCGCGATGCTGCCATTTGGGATGAGGTGAAAGATCGTCTTAAGAAAAATGCGCTTGGTATGTCAGGTGGTCAGCAGCAACGCTTATGTATTGCGCGCGCTCTTGCGGTTAAACCTGAGGTGCTGCTCTTAGACGAATCAACCAGTGCGCTTGATCCCATTTCGACAGCAAAGATTGAAGAGCTCGTGGCTACGCTTAAAAAGGATTACACCATCATTATGGTCACCCATAACATGCTGCAAGCACTGCGTGTGTCTGATCAAACCGCCTTCTTTTTGCTCGGCGAGATGGTTGAAGCGGGTTATACCGATGATATTTTCTCGCATCCGCGTGATACACGCACAGCTGATTATGTTGCGGGACGTTTTGGTTAACGTTTTGGTTAGCTAGATATGCCGGCAGTAAGGCAATGGAGGTTTTTTCACAGCCTTGATACGTCTGTAGCTTCTTAAGAATCTTGGTGAATATGCTCGCTATGATAGCGATGAGTAAATCTCTCGTGCTAGGAGAATGCTATGCCAAAGATTGTTATTGAAGATGGCGATTTTACGGTACCTGATATCGAGCAAAACATGATTGAAAATGCCGGTATTGAATTTGCGCATTTCCAAGATCGAAGCGCAGAAGGCATTATGGTTAATTGTGCTGATGCCGATGGGGTTATTACTGCCTATGGGGATTTCACCCGTGAGGTATTTGAGGCTTTGCCACACTTGCAAGTTGTGTCTCGTTTCGGTGTTGGTTATGAAACAATCGACATACCTGCAGCAACAGATTATGGCGTAGCGGTATGTAATGTTCCTGGTTATGCAACCGAGGTGGTTTCTGACCATACCATTGCTCTTTGTATGGCAGTACTTCGTAGATTACCTGAGATGAATGCTGATATTCGCAAAGGGATTTGGGATCCAACGGGGTATCGCCCGATGGGCCAAGTGTATGGTCGCACGTTTGGTGTTGTTGGAATGGGGGATATTGGGCGAGCTGTTGCGCGTAAAGCGTATGGACTTGGTTTTACCGTGATTTGTTGGTCGCATTCACTTGTGCCAGGAAGGCGTACGCCCGAAGGGTATGAGGTGGTTACCTACGAAGAGTTATTGAAGCGCTCCGATGTAGTGAGTTATCATACCGCACTTGTTCCTGCGACGCATCATCTTCTCAATACAGACAATATTGCTCTCTTAAAAAAGGACTGCATTGTTATTAATACTTCACGTGGGGCGGTTATTGATACTGCTGCTGTGGCACAAGCGCTTACAGAGGGCAAAATCTGGGGTGCTGGTATTGATGTTTTTGAGGAAGAGCCTCTATCAAAAGATGATCCGCTGCTTTATGCTCCTCATGCTTTGCTTACGCCTCACGCTGCCTACTGGTCCGAAGAGGCAAGTCGTGAGCTAAGGGTTCGCACAACGCAAAATGCTATTGATGTCGTTCTTGGTCGTGAGCCTCATGATTGTTTAAATAAGCAAGTGTTTGAAGATGGGAAGCTCAAAAAGCTGCTGAAGTAGCACAATCGGTGCAAGCTTTAGTGCGGACAGCCCTATCGCTTATGGTTCATTCGCTAGAATTAAAAAGACGTTTAACAATAGGCTCAAAAGCCTCCAGGAATTCTTCTTCTGTCTGTTCGGGGATCGCTGTCATCCAGAAGCGAAGCGCGCCAAAGAGGCCATTTGCATAGAGCGCACCCAAGAATTGCTGGTCGTAAGTGGGTTTATCGAGTCCTGCGCGCTCGGCAAGAGAGCAGGCGAATTCATGCCCTATTTCATCTGCGGCGACGGCCATGATATTGGCAAAGTTCTCATTGAGTGCCTGTGCCTGATAGATGTGCTTATGCGCTTGAGCAAGGCGCAGAAATTCGCGTGTCATAATGAGTGCGTATTCAGATGTTGTTATAGCGCGGAAATTTTGGCCAAGCATGCGCTCTTGAACATCTAATCGTTTGTTGCGGATAAGGTAGAGCAGTAAATCTTCTTTGTTTTGAAAATGTCTATAAAACGTGGGACGGCGCACCATGGCCTTATCGCAGATCTCGCTAATTGTGATGTTGTTGAAAGGTTTTTCATGGAGAAGATCAAGCATGGCCTGAGTTAGTAGCTTGAGGGTGCGTTCTTTCCTGAGATCCATTTGAAGCGTGACACTTTCTTCTATTTGTAACGTATAGCACAAAGCGTGTTGGTTGTACCTGTTTATTGTAATGCTGTTATTTTACGATACGTTTATAACTTATGTAACAGATGTAATAAAAATATATCTTGTTAGATATGAAAGCAAATAATGAAGGAAGTGTGTGCATGAATAATCTTATCGTTTTTGATCATCCCTATGGAATTCAAGCAAGTGAAAATAAGCCGCATAAGAGATCGTTTTGCGCGGCATTATGTAAGTCGCTTGTGAGTCTATTTGAAGCACGAGGAGAAGACGTAAAAGTGCTTGACTTGTATGCGGATGGATTTGATCCCGTAATGTCGGCAGAAGAACTTGCGTTATGGCGCAAAGGCGTTTCTGTAAATGAGCAGGTTTCTTTCTATCAGCAATGTGTGCGAGAGGCAGATAGGCTCATTTTCATTTTTCCTATTTGGTGGGAACTAATGCCTGCAATGACTAAGGGATTTATAGACAAGGTGTATGCCAAAGATATTCTCTACAAACAAGAAAAAGGATTGTTAGGAATGAAAACCCTCATTCCTAACTGTGAAGTGATTCTTATAACTCCTTTAGGTACTCCAACATTTCTGTATAAGCTTATTTTTGGCAAGCCTGTAGTGAATGCTATCCAACGTGGATTGTGCGTGAAAACGGGAATTAAGAAGTTTCGTTGGCTTGCATATTCGGATGTGGATGCTTTATCGCTTGAGCAACGGCAAAAGCTTTTGAGCGATATCCGAATCTAGCTTGCAAGATGAGGAGAGTGAATTATGGAGAGCGAGAAGAACGCTGCAGGAAAGTGCTGTCCATTAGCACGTTTTGGAGTGAATCCACACAACCTCATTATTGATGTGCTCATGGTTCTAGATATGGTACTGCTCTTTGCAGTGCAAGATGGACATTGGATGTTGCACCGTGTATGGGGTATTGGTCTGTGCGTGTTGCTCGCGGTACATATTTGCCAACATAAGAAATGGTTTGCTGTTCTTGGGCGAGGAAAGTGGACGCGCAAACGTATTGTAAGAATGCTTCCTATCGGGGCGGCTGCGTTATTGTTGATTGGAATTGCTTTAGGCTTTTTGGTCCCTTCTGATGGAGAAGGGTTATATACAAGATTGCAGGTAGGTTCACGAACACACGCTATGGATTTACATCATGTGTTTGTAATAGTGGGAGCGCTTGGTGTTGCTGTTCATGTTGTAACTCAAGTACATCAAAGAGTGTATAGAAGAATGCATCGATAGATCTCGTAAATATTTTTGATTTTAACGACGTGATTTGATGAGATGAGCCACAAGCAAGAAGAACTGCCTGTGGCTCATAAACTTAGTGCGATAACTTGCGTATCGAGCGTATCATGCGATTATCTCTACAGATGCTTGCGGAGATAGATCGAATTACATACGAGGTCATTTGCGCGGAATTTCTTCAACGTCATCTACCGTTACTGATGTCGAGTCGGCATTCTTTTTAACGTAGACAAAACCAACAGCCCCTTCAATTGGAAGTTCATTGTAGGCAACCATCTCAGCGATTTCAGAAGCGGTAGCGCTCTTAGGTTCAGTAGCTAAGAGGTAATTGGTGTTTGCACGACGAGCCATAGCCTCGCGGAAGTCCTTGGTGCCCACAAATACTTCTTGCTTGTAAGGATTAACACCAAGTTTTTTAGCGCGGTAAATGATGTAGGAAAGTGCTGCGACATTTGCGATAAGTGCGATGGAAGCAACAACAGTGTTTACGGCTGGATCGTTTACCGACTGTACTGCAAAGATGGAGTCGTTTGCAAACATAGGAACCATTTGACAGAACATACACCACATAGATAGCGTAAAGGCACGGTTTTGGATCCATCCACCTTTATTCCAGAGAAGACCAGCAATGGTTGGAGCAAGAAGTAGGGCGATGCCGCAATACCATGAGTGGGTTGGAAGACAATTGTAGGTATAGCAGAAATTCCATAAATCATAGGCAATGATGAAGACCCAGGTCATGTCAGGCCACAACATGTCTTGACGTTTTTTGGAAATATAGATGCCAAACCAGCCGGTCATGCAGGCAATGTTTAAAAGCCCTGCAATGCCGTTAATGACATTAAAAGCGCCGCCATTGAGCACGACACCTTCAGAAGATACCCAACTTGAATCCCATGCACGGATAGCACTTTCAAAGTCGCTCGCAACTGCGATAAGAATATTGATTGCAACAATAATGAAAGGGAATGCCTTAAACCAATGCGAGCGGCCAACTTTGCCCCAGCTATATTTGAGCATCATAAAGCCAATACAACCCGCGGTGGCAGCATATACCTTTGCGTAGTGGAACCAGCTGTTCATGTCAGTATGGGTGGGGTTGTTGAGAGCCCAGTCAGCACCCATACCAGCTCCAATTTCTACTGCCAAACAGTAAATGGTCATAGCGCCGCAAACTCCGAAGAACATAAAGCAGCCGCCAAATTTAGTGCGTCGCGCAAACTCATTGAGCAAAATGAGTGCGATCAATACCATGGCCAGACCAAGCCATTGATATAACGCATTGGGCCCATACACGTCAAATAACATTACATACCTCCTTATACCGTAGTGGGCCTATCTAAATAGAGCGTCTGCGCGATCACGTCGGCGAGAACAGAGTTATTCGCGTCGGGGTGAGTGCGCAGATACCCGATCACACCCATAATGAGAACGTAAAAGGTTTCATACAGGTGATTGATCCGAATAGAGCTCGCAAATGTTGAACGTATTGTGAGCATCATGAGAAAACGCAATCCTTTGCTTAGATGGGTATCGGCTAAGAAATCACATAGAAGATTAAGATTAGCTTGACAGAGGATCAAATAAACAGAATTGGTAATCCGCCAATAATAAAAGAACTGTAAAACCCCTGTTAAGAGCCTGTTATTTGCTGATAGATCTTTAATCAAATACAGATGATGTGCTAGCAATATTACTAAGAGGAATGAGGAGAGGGAGGAAAGAGCAACTGCTTGTTGCGACTACTAGGCACTTGCGTAGTGTACATGCTAGACTTGAGGCTATTCTGGTCTGTTGATAGCACTACAGTGGCTGGTAGAGCAGCGCAAAGAAGTAGTGCTTGATAAATAGTGCTTTATAAAAGATAAAAGGAGTGTTTGAGGTTATGGCTTTTGATTACAAGAAGGAATATAAGGATGTATATCGTCCCTCAAAAAAGCCATCGCTTATTACTATGAGCCCTATTTCATACGTGGCGGTTCGCGGAAAAGGGGACCCAAATGAAGAGGGTGGCGCTTATCAACAAGCGCTCCAAATGCTCTATGGTATTTCGTTTACAATCAAGATGGCGCCAAAAGCGGGCGTGGAACTGGAAGGCTATTTTCCCTATGTTGTTCCACCTCTTGAAGGATTTTGGGCACTTTCAGGTGAGGAAGGAACATTTAGTTCCTTACAAAAGGACAAGCTCGAATGGATTAGCTGCATTCGTCTTCCTGAATTTGTGACACCTGAGATAGTTGCTTGGGCAAAAGATAGAGCGGCAGTCAAAAAGAAAGGTGACTTTTCTCTTGCCGAATATCTTACCGTGGATGAGGGTCTTTGCGTGCAAGCAATGCATATTGGCTCGTATGACGATGAGCCGTCAACAATCAGTGCGATGCGCACGTTTGCACAAGAGATGGGTTATGACTTTGATCTTAGTGCACAAAGGCTCCATCATGAGATTTATCTATCAGATCCAAGACGAACTGTACCCGAAAAGCTCAAAACAGTTATCAGAATTCCTATCGCATGAAATCCTATCAAACAAAACTCCATCGTTTGAAATCCGCATTAGTGCGTTATAGGGTTTCGCTGATTATTCTTGTTCTGTTTTGGACGATCGCATGCGTGTTGAGCATAAGTTTGCATAACGCTTTTTATCTCTTTAATTTTGGCTATATCGGTCTTGCATTATCAATTGGTCTTGCGCTATATGCTCACAAAGTTAAGCGCGCACGAATATTTGTCGAGTTTGCTGTTGGCTTATATATGCTTATCGGTCTAGGATTTCTTGACCACGAGAATATGCAGATTGAAGGATTTTGGTATTTTCTTTTCTTAGGTGTTTTTAGCGGAGCGACTATCCACTATGCAGTTGCCAAGATTTTTGGACCTGCTATTTTTGGGCGTGGTTGGTGTGGTTATGCCTGTTGGACAGCTATGGTTCTCGATATGCTTCCTTACAAGCAACCCAAGGCTCCTCGTCGAACATACGGATGGATGCGTTTTGTCGTACTTGTGGGCTCGTTTGTGTTAGTTGCGTGCCTTATGACAGCGCACGTGCCTGATCTAGACAATCTTATGTTTGTCCTTTTTATAGTTGGCAATGTGTTGTATTACGCGCTGGGTATTGCGTTGGCGTATGCGTTTAAAGACAACCGCGCATTTTGTAAATATCTATGTCCGGTGGCAGTGCTTATGAAACCTGCATCATATATTGCACTTATGCGTATTACGTGTGATGAAGAAAAATGCATCTCATGTGGTAAATGTCTTCGTGTCTGTCCCATGAATGTGGACATGCTGGATCCGAAACGATCGCGCAAAAACGGTACAGAATGTATTTTATGTCTTCAATGTGTCGATGAGTGCCCTCGCGCTGCACTCAAGCTGTAGCTTCTTATTGCCGCACCGTTTCATTGCAGCACCGGTCAATGCGCGTGCTGTAGAGAGAAAGGGCTATTGTATTTTGAGCCACGATAATCCTTTGTAATAGGGAGCTAGTTTTTGCGTGCTGCTTGAACAAGTGTAGGAATTTGTTTGACGACAATTCCGGCCAAGACTAAAAAGGCGCCAAATAGTACCAGAGGAGAAGGCGTGTCACCTACAATTGCCCATGCGGCAAGGATACCAACAGGCAACTCGCTTGAAGCCATGATGGAAACCATACCGGTAGTAAGTTTGGGGCTTGCAAAATTAATAAGACCAGTTGGCAATAGAATGCCAAGGATGGCAAACCCTATCGCAAAAGGCCATGTCAGAGGATCAAAGAATGCGGTTGTATATGCGCTGGGGCTGGCGATAGAGGTAAAGACGAGTCCGCCTGCGGTAAGCATAGTAGTACGCAAAAGCATGGGATGCTCGCTGCCAAGAATGCCTGAGTAA
>CAJMOJ010000046.1 GCA_905215035.1 uncultured bacterium | reverse complement strand
CTGTTCGAACCCATCGGTAATATCAAGTGTTGTCGTTGTGAGAGTAAGAAGTGACATACCAAGCAACAACAAAGTAAGACGAATGGCCAAAAAACATGCTTGTTGTAAACCCGCTTCGGAAATACAGATGGTCCATACCTGGAAATATACTTGTCCGCCTTGGACAAAGAAGATATTGAGTAACGCGACCAAAATAACGATTGCTAAAAGCGGCAATACTGAACCAAAAGCTTGACGTAATGAAAGATGAGAAAAGCCATACATACCAAGCGTAAAAATAGCAACAACGGCAAGTGCAGCATATGATTGCGCGGTAAAAACAATTGCAATAAAGAAAATGCCGAGCACCAATTTTACACGTGGGTCCATAGCGTGAACGGGGCTTGCTACTGAAATATATCGACCAAAGATTGCCTGGAGGTTCATAATTACTCACCTCTAAAAGCGGTCTTGTGTTTGTTTTCTTGCGGGTCGTATGTATGTGATCCGTGTTCTTGTGGTAAAAGCTCCGTGAGTGCTTCAGCCAAAGTTTCAGGGGTATAAAGCTTGACTGGAAGCGGGATTCCCATTTCTCGTAGTTCGTTTGCCATACGCTGCGCGTGAGGCAAACCAAGGTTGATTGCACGCAACTCGACTGCATGAGAAAAAACTGCTTCAGGCGTATCTAAAAAGGCAATACGACCTTGATTCATGACAAGCATTCTATCAGCCAACCGTGCAATATCGTTCATGTTATGGGATACCATAACAACGGTGATCCCCTTCTTTTTGTGCAATGTATCAATGAGTGTTAAAAAGTCATTGCGAGATTGTGGGTCAAGTCCTGCAACAGGCTCGTCAAGTACGAGTATCGATGGCCGCATCGCCAAGACACCAGCAAAAGCAACGCGTCGTTGTTGACCACCCGAAAGGTCAAACGGAGAACGATCGGCCAGAGCGTCATAATCAAGTTCAACTTCTTCAATGGCTTGACGAACACGCATCTCAATTTCATCAGCAGAAAGGCCAAGATTGCGCGGACCAAAGGCGACATCTTCTTTAACGGTAGCGGCAAAAAGTTGATGTTCGGGGTATTGGAAGACAAGACCAATATCACCGCGTGCTTCAGTTGCAATCTTTTTATCGGCGAGATTCTTACCATTCCATAAGACACGGCCTTGGGTAGGGTGAATGAGGCCGTTAAGGTGCTGGGTGAGTGTTGACTTTCCTGATCCTGTGTGACCAGCGATAGCCAAGAATTCACCATCATGCAACTCAAAGGAAATATCCTCAAGCGCCCATGTTTGTTCAAGACCTTCTTTGATCTGGCGTTTAGTAAGGGGCTGATACGTGTAGCTTACTTGTTCAAATACAAGCGACATAACTCCTCCTTACATGCCTCGCGATCAATATAGGTAGGAATTGCGACACCGCTATCTTGTAATAGGCGGCAGAGTTGTGTTGTAAAAGGAATATCAAGATTAAGCGCACGCAAGGTATGGTCTTGTGTGAGGACATCTTGCGGGGTGCCATCAAGGACGACCATCCCATCAGAAAGAACAATCACGCGATCGGATTCGGCGGCCTCTTCCATAAAATGAGTAATCATGACAATAGTCATGCCATGCTCATGGAGTTTTTTGCAAACGCGCATAAGTCCGCGTCTACCGCGTGGATCAAGCATAGCGCTTGCCTCGTCAAGAATGAGGATTTGCGGATCCATCGCAAGGACCCCAGCGATTGCGACGCGTTGTTTCTGACCACCGGAAAGTGCCGTAGTTTCACGAAGCTCAAAATGAGTAAGTCCTACTGCCTCAAGAGCACGGGTAACGCGCTCACGTAGCTCGGGGTTTTCAATACCAAGGTTTTCTGGTCCAAATGCCACATCGTTTTCTACTAATGACGTAACAAGTTGATCATCAGGATTTTGAAACACAGAGCCTGCTCCCGAACGAATAACATAGAGATTGTCGGGGTCTGCTGTATCAAGTCCAAGCGTATAGACCTCACCTGCGTCGGGGAGTAAAAGTGCATTAATGAGCTTGGATAATGTCGACTTTCCTGATCCATTGGCACCCAGAATACAAACAAACTGTCCGTCAGGAATAATGAAGTCAATGTGTGACAAAACGTCAGTTTCGCCAGTATAGGTAAAACTGACGTCCTTGAACTGAATCATAGTTATAAACCTTTAACCTGGTCTTTAACCGGAGTAATAATGTTCGATATAGATTTATAGATAATCAAGGTAAGAACTGCATTAAGAGAAGCCTTGATAACATTGAAGAGCAAAACCATAGGGAGTAAGGGAACGATTGCGTCAGGGGTGCCATACCAGAACCAAACACCAATGGTTAGGTTGGAAATAATTGATCCAACGGTGGCGCACACAATACCGACGATCAGACCAATGACAGCACCTGACATGGTGTGCTTACGTTTGTAGATAGCAGCAGCTGGCCAAACAAAGCATAATGTAGCCACAATGTTCATCATGGTGCCTACCCACTCGCCCAAAACAAGACCATGAATAATGGCAGCAATACAGCCAACTGCAACGCCGGCGCCTGATCCGTACGCAAAACCTACAATCATGGCAGGTACGAGCGATGGGTCATACGTCAAAAAGGGCACCATAGGCAAAATGGGGATTTGAATAAAGCTAAAAAGGGCGCCAATAGCAGTAAGAAGCGCCATGGTTACGAGCTGACGCGTAGACCAAATATTTGAGTTAGAAGCACCTTTTTTAGGGGTTTTTTGCGCAGTTGCAGACATAGGGAAGCCTCCTGTCTCTTCCATCCGGACTATTACCGTTGGCTTCGGAATTACACCGAATCAACCGCGGGGGAGCGGCTCGCGGGCTCCAGATCTCAAGCTCTGTGCTTGATGGGAATCTGTTACCGCCAGTGAGGAATTTCGCCTCGCCCTGAAACAGCGAAAAAAATACTAGCACACCTCTCTAGTTCAATAAAGCGCATTTTGCGTGGGATTAACATTGAACACAAAAGTGGTGGAATTGCGGCGGAATTCGGCTTACTCGGTAGCCATACGCGCAGAGGCATAATCATGGTAGTGTTGATTTATGGGTGTATGTGCATGGGTGGCGGTCATAATACTTGTCAATGTGGTAGTGAAAGTATTGATGTCAAGCGGCTTTGCCAAATGAGCATTCATACCGCAATCCAGTGCGGCTTGGACGTCCTCGTCATAATAATCTGCTGAAAGCGCAATGATAGGGATGGAAGCTAAAAGGGGATTATCGAGCGCTCTGATGGCACGTGCTGCATCATGTCCATTCATGATAGGCATTTGCACATCGGACAAAATAAAATCATAGTGATAAGGCTCAGCTGCGCAAAGCATATAGAGCTCTTCTTGTCCGTCTTCGGCTGTATCGACAATAAAGCCGGTTTCTTCAAGAATCGTTTTAGTGATCTCGCGAGATAAAAAGTTATCGTCAACCAACAAAACATGGAGTCCGTCAAACAGATTAGAGTCAAGGGTAGCGCTGGAAGAAGGATTGCGAGTAGGATCGTGAGATATATCTTGTGTAGTGTGCATAGCATTACCTTCTTACATCTGAGAATAAAAAAGGGGCATCATAGATATATGCTGCCCCGATATTTTCAGATATTAAGTGACTTATGCGGGTATGGAGTGCATTTCGTTTGCTTGTTTCTTTGTGTTTGCGTAGTGTTCACCAAGATGAAACGCAATGCACACATTTCTATATCAGAACTTGATGGTGTAGACGAGCTTTTTTCTCGATTCGTTTTTTGCCCTACTCTCGATAGATGTGTGAGAGGATGCTTTTGCAATCTTTAGTGCAGCATCGATCTTGGCTGCTCGTGAAAGGGATATCGCCATTGATGATGTTGTATCAATTTGGATTGAGTATTCTTGTAAACAATTTTTGTCAGAACAGCGTTTTTCAATAAGAGAAGTAATCCCTATATCATTTTTAAACCAGTGTAGATTTGGTTCATGAGGATTATCAGATCCTTCAAAGACTTGAGAAAAAACAATGGAGCATTTTTTAAAAGATTCAACCTGTTGCTCCATATTCAAAGAAGCTTTTTCGGTTGCTGCAGCTATATTTAATTTCGCTTCAGATGAAGCTTGTAAACGAGCGGTAGAAATATCTTCCTCATAAGATTCGAGATAACATTCTTTTGCGCCTAGAGAATATGCAATATTTCCAAGTTCTTCGATCTTTTCCTTTTGGATAATTTCGTGGTATACATCAAGATTAATAAAGCGATTTCTACTAAAAGTATCAATATAGTATGCTCCTTCGCATATTGCGTAAGGGTAAAAGTTGATACCACTGAATTCTACTGCCTCATCGTAGAGATGAAGTATCTCCATACCATTTTCTGTTTGTAGCCAGCCAATTGCGCCATTACAAATTTCGATATCTTTTCTTTGATCCTCATCCTCAATGATGATGAGATAAGGCAAATCATAGTCAGGGGATTGATACTGTTCAGGAAAAACCGGGTTATAAAACGCAAGAAGCCGATCATGATGTAATTTTTGGGCCGTATCAACAGCAGTAGTGAGGGCTTTACCTCCAACCCCTGCAACAGTGTTTGCGCCAGCGCATAATGTTCGAGCTGTTTTTTCGCCTGCATCAGCAGCGGTTGCTGCAACGACGCTGGCGGCTGTAGAAGTGTTTTCTATGACTGTTGCAGCTGATTCTTTTAGAAACTTCTTTAAAGACACAAGAGCTCCTGACTAAAAAAGAAAGGGTTATCACCAATGTTGTGCGAAAGAGGTAAGGACAGTAGGAAGGTTAAGCTTTTATTCCCAAGACAAAATCATGTTATTCCAAATAAAGAATGCAAAAAGCAAGATACAGATAACAGCGATAGTAATAATAACCTTGGTTTTCTTTTTCATTAGGCTGTTCTCCAAATAAACTCAATAGTATAGGAATTTCCAAGCGCTGCGTTAAACATGTCGCGAATATTTTGTTCTGCATTTTGACGAGCTTCATCCATGATTCCCCCTTTGACAACTTCTGCTTCACTTTGCTCAACACAGCGTTGTTGAAAGGCGGTTACATCTTCAACATGAATTGGATTGAGAATATTATTGTTCTCTTCAAGACAACCGGATTCGTCCATATTGGGAGTATTGGAAATAATGTAGGGCTGCTCTAATGAAATCGTTATAACGTTTCCCTTTGTTTCATAAGAAGCTTGTTTAAGATTTATTCCGACCTTAATTGTTCCAACATAGCGGTACCAAAAACTATTCTGGGTGAAGGGAATGTCAAAGAGATTGCAGAATGTATTTGCATCAGTTGCCTTGTCAGTGATGTTGTATTTTTGCGATGCGCAGACAAGTTCATCCTGAGAGACAATTCTGTCAAAAACTACAGAAGGAGCTGGCGAAGAGGACTTATCGACTGGATTGTAGTTTTGAAAAAAGACTGTCCCTAGAACACCAATTATAATTCCAACAATGAATCCTGTAGCGGCAAGTTTGACTTTTGAATTGAGTTTCTTTTTTACTGTCATATTTTTCTCTAATCTTATTACGTTATTGTTTGTTCTGGTTGTATCTGATACGAGAGGGGCGACAAGTTAAGGTCTTGTAGGTAAACAACCAACTCAACTCATCGCCCAATTGGATTTTAGAAAGTGAATTCGAGCTCGGTAGGAGAAACTACTGTGTTTGAGTTGACATCAAGAGCTGCAAGTTCGATGCCAACTGTTGTGATATTGCTAAGATCGATACTCTGCACAGCCTCATTATTGTTAGCTAAGTTGATGATGTCATTGAGGCAAATACTCATTATGGCGATTTTATCAGGAGCAATTGCACTGCCTATCCATGTTCCTTCGTAGGCCATTTCGCCATTAATGATAACGTCGCTTGCTTGGACGCCAACGAGCGTATTTGTGGAATTCTGGATTTCGAGCAGTACTGAAATCTCGTCATCCGTATTTTTAAAGAGACCTAAAGATTTAATTTTGATGCCATTTTGGTCAAACCCCTCTTCTTTGCTGAATTTTAATAGGGTTGCATTAAGGGTATTAAGCAGACTTTCGCTCGTGATGGCATCAGGATAGGTATCAACATTCATATCAACAGAATTGTATTGAGAGGTTTTGATAGAGACAATTTCACGATGGATTTGATCAAAATTGATAGTAGAGTAATCTTTACTTGTTTGGTTGTTCTTAATAGTTATGCCAATTCCTATTTCACCAATTTGGTTAATACCCAGCATTTTTAATTCTTGTGAGTTAAAAACCACCTCGGCGGTTTTACTTTCATTTGGTTCGAGATCGATGCCAATATAACCATCGTTAACCATGTAATTATTAATGTAATTTGCGGAGAATCCAAGTGTTCCAGCTTGAATTGATATAGGTTTTGAAATTTTATTTGTCATGTTAAGGGCTAACTTAAGGGAATCGTTTTGGAATGATATCGAATCTGCCGTAATTGAGGCTTCGGGAATATCAATCAAGGTAGTTTGTTCAATTGAAACATTGTGGTCGATTTCCGAAGTCGCACCTTGTTTTTTAATTGTGATGCTAGAGTTCGAGCTATCAGTATCGTTGTCTGAATTACATGCTGCGAGGCAAAACAAGCTCAATAGTAGGGTAATCCCCATTAAAACGCCCAATAACTTTTGAAGCGTCGTGGGGTGAGTCGCAGTTTTATCCATGGTGTTCCTTTCTCTTATGGGTATAGTTGATTGCGTGTCTAGTCTGAGATGTATGGATTGCCTCAATGCTCTCGTTATGATGGCTTCATATATGAAGCCGCAGACGATAGTCTAACACATATGCTTTATGCATGGATATCGATCAGAAAAGACAAGCGCTCGGAAGTGCTATTAAACTCCGTAGGGAAAATCAAGGACTTTCTCAGGAGCGCCTTGCCATGATGGTTGGTTCAAGTAAGTCTCATATTTGGAGGATTGAAACGGGTCGTGTAGGTGTGGGGCTTGATGATCTTGTTCGTATCGCTGATGCGCTTGATGTTGAGGTACGTCAGTTGCTAGATTTCTAAAGCGTTTCATTTTTGCCTAGAGCGCTACATCAAGTACTCGTATGGTTTGTTCGATGTTGTCTCTGATTTTGTTTCTAGATAGTGATTCTGTTTCAGGGATGAGTAAATAAGCAGCCAGATTTTGATCTTCCAAGACATCCATCGCGTAGAAAAGAAAGAGCGAAGTAGCGTCTATGAGGACATCATCCGATAAGGTGCATGCTCCTTGTGCTCCAAATAGGAGTACTGATGTTATGGCAACAAGATCGTAGGCTTCTTCAAGGGCAAGCACGATATCTTGTTCAGCAAGCTGAGTGATCTCAGCTAATAGCGAATGATAATCAGAAAGATATTGCTTTAATAAAACGTAAAAAGCATACATCTCTATAAAGCCTGCATCACCTGCTTCACCAACGGTTTCAATATATTCTGGAATAAGTGCATGATCTTCAAAGATTGCCCAGAAGCCAAGATATCCACTTTCCTCAAACGGTACAACAAAAGATCCCCACCATTGGAAGAAACGTTCAATCGCGTTCTCGATGCGGGTAAAGCCAAGAACATCATCGGGAATTATGAGCTCATCGATAAGTTCTTCCAAAGGGGATAGATGGGCTTGCGCTTCGTCTTCATCGTAGTCTTCAAGTTTTTGGATGGCTTCTTGATAAAGTGCGGTATTGCGTAGGGGATCTGCTAGCTCGTCAAAACTGGCTGGTCCATTTGCAAGCCCTTCAATAAGGTCGGTGTCAGTAAGATTAATAAATTTGGTGAAGAGCACCAAAGCACGCAGACGTCCTTCCTGGCGTTTGAGTACTTTGATTTTCTTTTGGATTAACCTATCAATATTGATAGTCCCATCGTCAAGAATTGTCTTAATCTCATCAAGTCCAAATTGATACTGGGCAAGGGTAACAATTGCTTGCAGACGTCCGAGGTCTTCCACACCATAAAGCTTACGGTTGTTGGCTATTCCTTTGCCGGATCGCGCAGGGCATAACAATCCAATTTTGTCGTAATAGCGCAACGTGGTCCCTTTGACGCCAGTGAGCTTTTCGACTTGTCCTGCTGTAAGTCTTGTATCGGCTGAGGGGACTGCAAGGCCTTCTTTGCCTGTAATGATATTCACATCGCCCGTTTCAGATACAACATGCGTTTTTATTAATTTGTAGCCTGCCATAACATCACATCCTCAGACGGAAGTGTAAACCCTGTACCAAGTCCGAGGTCAAGATACTTGTTGAGAAATGTTATAGAGTCGCGTTTTTCTGCTCTAGGGGAACAAAAAAGCCATCCACGTCTTAAAACATGGATGGCTGACATATGCTGGTGCCCCCGAGAGGAGTCGAACCTCCGACGCACGGTTTAGGAAACCGACGCTCTATCCACTGAGCTACGAGGGCAGGATAACCAATTCTAGCGAAATGATACACGTGAAACAACCCAGGTTAAGCGACTCGCGTAAAGCAGCTGAGTGAGTTGTCATTAGTACGTTATCACCAGTCCATCATAGTTGAGTTGGCAGTTAGTTATTGCCACTTCCGGTAGATCCTGATCCTCCCGAAGAGCCAGAAGATCCGGAGTTACCAGTAGATCCGGATCCAGAGGACCCCGAACCTGATCCACCTGATCCTGATCCTCCCGAAGAGCCTTCGTTGTCAGGGTTGCTTGTGTCAGGCGTTTTGGATCCGTTAGATACGGAAAGTTCAATAGTGGTACCACGTGCTGCAGAGCCAGTTTGGGATTGGTAGACAACGGTGCCTGCAGGTTCGGCGGAATCAAAATACTTAAGTTTAACTTTGAAACCAGCATTTTCCAAAATATCAGATGCAGCATCTTTGTCTTTATCAACTACCGATGGGATCTTAATGGTTTCAACGCCTTTTGATAGATGGAAAACGATAGTAGTTCCACGCGTTACTGGTGTTCCTGCTGCAACATCTTGCTGTGCTACTTGTCCTTCTGGTTTATCAGAATATACCGCTTCTCCTTCAGATCCAGAAAGTCCAAGTGAAGAGAGTTCTTGCATGGCCTGATCTTTGGTCTTGCCAGATAGATCAGGTACAGAAATTGATTCATTACCCTTGGATACCGTGATATTTACCGTGGTTCCCTTCTTGGCTTGCTGACCGCCAGCAGGAGAAGTAGAAACTACATTGCCAGGAGTTACGTCAGCGTTGTAGACTTCAGTGACGGTGCCAATTTCGAAGCCTGCGTCGCGCAATTGTGCTTGGGCTTGCGTGAGAGCCACATTGGAAACGGCAGGAACGGTTTCCATGTCTTCTTGGCTATTAAGGGCAAAAACGCTTACGGCAATTGCGATAATAGCGGCGACGGCAACAAGAGCAGCAATAATAGGGCCTTTTTTAGATTTCTTTTGAGGCTCAGGGTCTGTTGCGATATGGGAGCGCTGTGCTTGCTCGGTAGGCTGCATAGTGTTGAGTCCTGGCGTGACAGGCATTACACGCGTTGCACCACCCTGAGGCGACATAGCAATTGTTTCGTCGCCAGCGCCACCAACACCACTCATCATTTGCGTGGCCATATAGTTGGAAGGAAGCGTAACAGGGCGGCCCGCTATGAAATCGTTTAACGCACGGCGCATATCGGCTGCAGTTGCGAACCGATTTTCAGGGTTCTTGTCCATCGCACACAAGATAATAGCCTCAAGGGAAGGACTAATATCAGGATTGATTTCACGAGGTGCTTTTGGTTGCTCATTTACTTGTTTAACCGCGACACTTACTGCATCACTTCCTTCGAAAGGAAGTACGCCAGTAGCTGCTTCATAAAGCACAATGCCTAATGAGTAAATATCGGATGATCCCGTAAGTTCTTTACCCTGTGCTTGCTCAGGAGAAACGTAGTGTGCAGTACCTAATACAGTCGAGGTTTGCGATAGGCCTGCATCACCTGCACGCGCAATACCAAAATCCATGACCTTGATGTTGCCATCAGGCTGGATCATGATATTTTGTGGCTTAATATCACGGTGAATAATGCCACCTTGATGTGCCACGCTCAAAGCCTGTGCAATTTGTGATCCAATTTCTGCAACTTTGCGCTGATTGATAGCACCACGTTGATTGATAGCGGTTTTTAAATCAGTGCCACGCAGAAATTCCATGACGATATAGTAGGTCTCATCATCAAGACCCCAGTCATAGATACTTACAATATACGGGCTTTGCAATTTTGCGGCAGAGGCGGCTTCTTGACGGAAGCGCTGAGTAAACGTAGGATCTGCTGCATACTGGGGCAGCATAACCTTTACCGCAACAATGCGATCAAGAACGGTATCTTGGGCGCGGTATACCTCCGCCATTCCGCCGATACCAACACGTTCTGTGATTTCATAGCGGTTGTTTAGAACTCTGCCAATCATGTTTCCAGACACGTTTGAACTCCTTTTGGAACCCATGGTTTAGCAATCAGTTGTCATGTGTTCTGATAGCATACCTTATCTTCACATATCGTTGTGCCTTTTCTGACACAAGATCATCAAAAAAATTACTTCTTGGTAATCTGTATGATTACTTTTCCTTACTTTAATTCCCAGGTTTACTTGTTTTAAACCTGAGGCTTTCTTGCGTTTAGCTCTTTTAGTTCTTCTTACCTTACTTCAGTTGTCCTTGTGCACGTAGGGCTGTTGCGAGAACGTTTTGTGCACGAGAAGAAGCAGATACATCGGCTTCTTCAAGCACAATCGCTACAACAACTTTGCAGTCTTCGGAAGGGCCCATGCCGACAAACCAGCTATCGTCTTTGGGTTTACCTGTTTCAGCAGTACCAGTCTTACCTGCGATGGTGATACCGGAAACTTGCGCTGGTGTACCAGTACCCTGTGCAACAACGCCTTCCAAAACACTTTTAACACGAGATGCAATCGTGGGAGATATTGCGCGTTTGAGCTCTTGCGGAGAGGTGGTTGAAGAGCATTTACCTTCCGCATTGTAGATTGAGTCAACGAGGTAAGGCTTCATGATAGTGCCATCGTTAGCGATAGCACATCCTACCAAAGCCATCTCCATGACGGTAGCTTGTGGTCCAGCGGGGGAAGCATGTTGACCTACCGGCTCGCCAGCAGCAGCCCATGCTGTTTCCCACTCGGTCATTTCTGCTGGATCAGGCATCAATGAAGTTGCTAAAGGCAATGCGTAGTCAATAGCCTCATTGAAACCAAACGAGTCAGCACCAAGCACAAGTCCTTGTGCGCCAATCTGTACACCAAGCTGAGCAAAGACCGTGTTTGAAGAAACTTCCGTTGCGCGCGCCAGAGTAATCTCACCGTAGCCGCGCTTATTGAAGTTGGTGATTTCTCCGCCGCCAATTTCCAATTGGGCCGGTGAGTTGTACACCGTGTTCTCACTTGCAACATTATTGGCAAGTGCGGTTGCAAGGGTAACAATCTTAAAGGTCGATCCAGGAGGATAGAGCGCTTGGGTGGCGCGGTTATATAAGGCCGATGAGTCAGATCCTGATGAAAGGATTTGATCAATATCGCCTGCGTTATACGTTGGTGAGCTAGCAAGAGCAAGCGTTGCACCCGTTTCAGGGTCAATAACCACGCAAGCACCTGCATGGCCTTCAAGTGCTTTTTGTGCTGCTTCTTGGATGCTTGAGTTGATTGTGAGTTTTACGTCATTGCCGGGAGTGGTAGCACCGGTAAGGTAATTCAAAACGTCAGTCCAGGAGGCAAAGTTTTGTTGTCCCTTGAGAGTGTCATTGCAGGCAGCTTCAATGCCAGCAGTTCCATATACTTGCGATGCGTATCCCACAACATGAGCAGCAAGGGTGCCAGCAGGATAGACACGCTTATAGGTTCCATCATCTTCTTTAACACTTTGAGCCAGCACCACATTGTCATAGGTTGAAATAGTGCCGCGTTCTGTTTCAGACTCTTTGGCCATTGTGTGGTTGTTAACGGGCATGTTTTGGTAGTCCTTGGCCTGAATGACCATAATAAGGGTGAGGTTTGCGACTAACAGCGCAAATAGGATTGAAAACGCAATCATAGTGTTAGTAATGCGTTTGCCAAGAGAGACGCGTCCAAGAATGCTTTGTCCCGCGATGAGGCCTGTGGCTGAGGTCATCTCAGTGTTGATTCCTGTTGAAGAATCACTGATCTTAAGGAGCAATCCCACTATGATAAAGCTTGCTAAAAGCGATGAACCGCCTTGCGATACAAAGGGAAGCGTGAGACCCGTAAGAGGGATAAGTCGTGTAACGCCACCTACAATAATAAATGCTTGTAGCACAATCACAGCAGTAAGGCCGGTAGCAATAAAAGAGCTCACGTCGGTTTTAGCGCGGGCAGCAGTAAGTAAGCCGCGGATTGCAAAGCATAAATACAGTAACAAGAGACCCGCTGCGCCTAAAAGACCAGTTTCTTCTGCGATGGCTGCAAAAATAAAGTCGGACTCAACAATAGGAATTTGATCAGCAAGACCATTGCCAATGCCGACACCGAACAAGCCGCCATCAGCAATAGAGAAAATGGATTGAACAAGCTGATAGCCGGTGTTCGTTGGATCTTTGAAGGGGTTAAGCCAGGTGTCCACACGTACTTGCACATGAGAGAAAAAGAGAAACGCAAGGGTGCCACCAATAGCTACAAAGATAAGACCAATCAAAAGATAAGAACGTTTTCCGCTGGCAACATAGAGCATGGTCAAGAAAACCAGGAAAACAACAATAGCGCTACCCAAGTCTTTCTCAAAGACAACGATCACCATTGAGATTGCCCACATGAGCAGCAGCGGCATTAATGTGCGCGCATCGGGTAAATGAAAGGGGCCAATTTTAGTAGTGAATACTGAGAGCATTTCTCTGTTTTGCGCAAGGTAGCCTGCTAAAAACAGTACGATCAAAATCTTTGCAATCTCACCTGGTTGAAATGAAAAACCAGCGATAGAAAGCCAAATGCGTGAGCCATAAATCTCTTGACCAATACCGGGAATCATAGGGGAGAGCAAGAGAATAAAGCCCACAATCATGAGCGTGTATTTATAGTTGGCAACTTTGTCTAAATTGCGGATAAACAGCAGAATAACAATTAAGAAGATGATGCCCAAAAAGAGCCACACAACTTGACGCATGGCAAGATCAGGTGCCAAGCGGGTAATAAAAGCCAAACCAATGCCTGAAAGAGCAAAGGATATAGGCAAAAGTGCCGGATCGGCATTGGGGGCAAGCTTGCGGATGGCAAAGTGCGCTGCAACAAAAGCTCCAAACATGCAGAGCGGCACCGTGAGATTATCAAGGGTGACAGAGCTTCCTTCTGAAAGCGCCACCATTGCAAAAAGCAATACTACTAATGGCGCAGCAGCGCAAAGAAGAGCAAGTTCGAGGTTGCGACGTGTCATTATTGACCACCACCTTGATTGTCTTGACCACCTTGGCTGCTTTGGTCGTCTTGATTACCCTGATTACCTTGGTCGGTTGAACCGCTTTGATTGCTTTGTTGTGCAAGTGCAGCGAGCTCATTACGGGCAATTTCGGTGCGATAGGAATCAAGTAACTCGTTTGCTTCATCCATGGATGCCACTGACATGCCATCTTTGATTCTGTTGGCAACACCAGGAGGGAGTTGATCAACGGGAATGTCAGTTGTTTGCTCAAGATGAGAAAGCTGCATGCCCAAAAACGTATCAGGTATGCCACGGTACACACTTACCTTGCCGTCTTCGGCTATGAGATAAGCAGAATTGTTGACGTATGCATACGCACCAAAGGCACCCAAAACAAATGCGGCAACGATGGCAAGTGCAATGCAGATAGCAAGGGTGCGGTATTTGCGTTTTGCGCGTTTGATGGTTCGTGCTTGGCCTGTAGTGGAGTGAACATCTACTACGATAACGGTTACATTGTCACAACCACCTGCATCGACAGCGGCACGTACCAATCTGTCTGCACACGTTTGAGGATCAGGATGACGACGCATAATAGCGGCAATCTCATCGTCATAAATCATGCCGCACAACCCATCAGAGCATAAAAGGACCCTATCGCCATCTGCTACATTAAGCTCGTAGATATCAGGAAGCATGTAGGGGTCAGATCCCATAGCGCGGGTAATAACAGACCGGTCGGGATGGTTACGCGCCTGTTCGGGTGTAATATGCCCCGCCTCGATCAAATCTGCCATCAGAGAATGATCGCGCGTGAGCTGCTGAAGCTGACCTTTATGTAACAGGTACGCGCGCGAATCACCTACTTGTGCAATTAATAAGCGTGTTTCTTGCAAAATGGCCGCGGTACAGGTAGTGCCCATGCCAGAACGACCAATACCTTGTTTAGGTGCTTTAATGACATTTAGATTAGCCGCTTCAACAGCATTGGTAAGCCCATCAACATCAATGTTGCGAGGTGCTAACTCATCAAGCGTTCGTACCACAATTTCTGAAGCAATTTCACCCGCAGCATGACCGCCCATGCCATCTGCAACGACATAGAGGGGCGGCGCAACCAACAGAGAGTCTTCGTTGTGGTCACGTACCAGTCCCACGTCAGTGCGTGATCCAAAAAAGGATCGCGATTTCTCGACGTAGGATTCAGGAGCTGTTTGCGTGCGATGAGTAACCATTAGTTAAACCTCACCCGCATCGTGACGTCTCCAACGGTGACGCGATCCCCATCGCGAAGTGCGGTGGGTTCTTGGATAGGGTGATTGTTGACGTAAGTTCCATTAAGAGAGTGATTATCTTCAACAAATAAGTTTTGTCCCATAAGAACAAAGCGGGCATGTAAAGAAGAAACGTATTCAGCGGCAATCGTGATATCAGCGCTAGGAGAGCGGCCGATAGTGACAGGGCCATGTACAGCAATCTGGACACCGCGCAACTCCTTAGGGCCTTTTTCGACGGCGACCGTCCAAGCCTTGTCCTTTTTGCGTTGACCTTTTACGAGACCAATTCCTGTCTTCATGATGGCAAATAAAAACAGATAGAGCAGTGCCACAAAGAGCAATCGCCCGATCAGTAAAATAATATCTATCACAAAGACCTTCTCTCAGTGCGGTTAGGGTAGCAATTTGTTGTGTTAGTTATACGTAAAGAGAAACGTTGTTGCGCCAATACTAATACGATCGCCTTCACTCACAATGACTTCAGCGATGTGTTTGCCGTTGACGAGGGTGCCGTTGAGGGATCCCAAATCAGAGATTTGCCACGTTGCGGGAGCGATTTCTTGCAACTGTGCATGGGTGCGGCTGGCGTTTAAGTCATCGAGCACAATGTCGCATGATAGGCCACGACCCAAAACAATGAGGGGTTTGGCAAGAACAAACGAGCGACCCGTAACGAGATTGACTAAATGAGGAGCAGGGCCTGCATTGGCCGCCGGCGTTACGTGAGGAGCACCAGGTACCTCTTCGGGAAAAAGCTGTGTATTGGGTATAGCATCTTGGCCTTGCGCAGGAGAAAATTCATCCATAACCACGTCTTCGGCCATAACATCAATGCCAGAAAGAGGATCAACCTCTTGCGCGGATCCATCACGTGTTGCGCGCATATTAGAGACAATGTGCTCTGCGCCATGGGGGCGATTGGTCTCTGCCATGGCAGCGCTGCCAGATCCTACTACTCCCGCTCCTACACCACCAGCAGGTGCGCCGCCAATAACGGATACGCCACCCTGCGGGGTTGCTGCGGGGGTATAAGGATTTGCGCCTCGTACGTTTGCGCCATAGGCAGGAGTTTGAGGAGCCAGACCGTAACGAGTCATTTCTTCAGCACGAAGTTGAGCAATGATAGGTGCAGAAACCATCTCAGCAATAACGTCAAAACGACCTGATTTGAGCTCATCGTCAACAATGAAGCGAACGAGAGGTTCTCCGTCCATGACAAGACCCTCTTCAGTTGCTTTTGCTTTTAAATATGTTTCAGTTTCACCTGCAAGGGTGGGATAGTATCCAAAAAGACGATCATCGTCATCGGGATTTACTAAGACGGTATAGAGCGTAGGAGCGAATTCTTTTCCAGCGCCAACCATCTTTTCACGTCGCATTTGCTTTTCAGCCTTTTTGGCAATTTGAACAGGAGAAATAGGTGAGTCGAACAATTTATCATTAATGTTGTCAAACCCGTCTTCTACGCGACGTTCAAATCGAGAGAAAAATCCCATTAGATGCTCCTTTTTCTGACTTTGGGATGAAAGTCAGCATATGGCTTCCAAGTCTAGGTATTGTAATCTACTATCATGCCACATTTAAGACAATTTGACAGGTATTTACTATTTGTGAACAGTAATGTAAGGATATTTTTAGTTCGAATTTGACCCTGAGTGGTTAATCTCTTCTTGCATTATCCCGGTAAGTTAGGGTAAGGTAGTCATCGCCTTTTGAGTAAAGGGGCGCTATCTGCGGGCGTGGCGGAATTGGCAGACGCGTACGGTTCAGGTCCGTATGGGGGCA
>CAJMOJ010000045.1 GCA_905215035.1 uncultured bacterium | reverse complement strand
CGCTTCACCAACTGCGGCTGGGTGTTTTGCCTTCATCTCTTTATTGACCCGTTCATTGCGTGCGCGTATTTTTTCTGCCTTCTTTTTTTTAGTTACCATGCAAACTCCTCAAGCCAACAAGGGCCTCGGGCTTCTACTATTAGAAAAGTGTATTTATGTAGAATACCTGAAATTACTAAAGCTGTCTGATAGAACCTAACGAATCTTGACAAAGTTCAAAATTGCAAGGGCCACTGCAAAAAGCGCAGACACCCCAAAAGCAAGTTGATAGCCTAGTTCAACAGAACCAAATGCAGGACCAAGGGTAATGGCAAATACCATCATTGCAGTTCCCAAAGAGGCGCATGCCTGACGGATTGATGAGCTCCACGAAGATCCATCGACCACAATATCTTTAGGAAGCGTCGACATAGCAAATGTTGTGAGAGGAGACATCAAAAGTGAGACACCGCTTGCTCGCACGGATTGCATCACCAAAAGAAGCCAGAATGGCATCCCTTCATAGACAAACGCCATCCACACAGATCCAATAGCCAAGCACAAAGACCCTACCAGAACAACAGGCCGTACTCCAATTTTGTCGGTTAGTACACCTGCAAGCGGATTTAAAAATAAAGCTGCAATGGTTCCTGGCAAGAGTGCTAAACCAGCTTGAAGTGCTGTACCTCCCCAACATCCTTCCACAAAGAGTGGCAAGATAAGCGTGATGCCCATAAAACAACCCGAAAGCAAATTAAGGGACCAAAATCCAACGCGATAGTGCTGAGAGTCAAAAATTTCCATATGAATAAGCGGATACTTGCTCTGTTTTTGACGATGGATAAAAGCCCAAAGCACTCCTATTCCAACAACAAGGGGAACCCAAACGAAGGGATGATGGAGTTCATAGTTGGATACATTAGTAAATCCCATCAAAAGACAGCACAAGGCAATAGATGACAGTACAAACGAAAAAACATCAAAATGAGCATCTTGATGAGGATTCTTCTCAGTATCGATCAGCGTTATCGTTACCAAAATTAACAGCGCACTTGCAACAAGCAAAAAGACAAAGAACATACGCCAGCCAAACTCGATAACAACCCAACCGCCAATGGTAGGTCCAATATTAGGAGCAAACCCCAACGCAATTCCTGCAACACCCATAACAGTAGCTTGCTGTCCTGGAGGAAACGAAATCATGATAACGCTCATCATCATGGGCATCATGATGCCCGCAGAAATAGCTTGCAGCACACGCCCGACAATAAAAAAGGTAAAACTACATGACACCATATCGACAATAGACCCTGCGCATAAAAGGCCTATGGATATCAACACCAAATGTTTTATGCTGAAGCGGCGCATAAGATAAGTGACAACAGGAACTGTAATGCCAAGCACCAACATATAGAGTGTTGTCATTAATTGCCCTACGCCAACTTCAACACCGAAGTCTGGCGCAATGCTTGAAAACATGGCATTGAGAGCGGTTTGTGAAAGATTACCAAGACAGCAATTACAGATGATAATAGCAATCATCACAATCACCTTGGTATGTTGCCCCTTAATTGGCGAGCGTATCATTGCTTTATTCTCTCATCCCTCACACAAGCCCTTGTGATTCTGTTCTTGCAACGTGTCAACAGTTTGTTTGCGACCAATCTTGCCTTCTTTCTAAACTTTACCTGATATATTTCAAAGATGTGATAGGTGTCGTTATTGGTGCTCTAAAATAGTTGCGGAAGTACAACCATGCTCGCTCTATTCACTCTTATGTCACCAAAACAACCCACTAAGCCACTTCATATGACTATTCCTTTCAAACATACCAACCCAACAAGCTCTAACAAGGTAAACACCACCAAGGAAGACCCTCCCCAAACAAGCTCTATCACATACTCCGCACAAACCATGTCTGCCAGACACAATAAACGCTTATATGCTTGCGTATTAAGCTGGATTGCTGTTGTAGTGATTGCTGTATTTATCTTTTTAATGTCAGCAAAAACCGCACAAACCCTTGATACTGATTCAGGGATCATCTCTGTTGTTAAAACTATTCTCGCATCATGGGCAGCTGCACTTTTTGGTCATGAGGTTGATGTTTCTCCGGTCGGTCATTTCTGCGAATTCTTTATATTGGGCGTAGCGCTTTGCAATGCTTTGCGTTTTAATATTTCGCTCAATCGTGCTTTTATAGCTGCAACTATCTTTGCAAGCGTCTACGGTATAAGCGATGAGCTTCATCAGCTTTTTGTTCCAACTCGCTCCTGTGATCCGCTTGATTGGATAGTTGACACATGCGCAGCGCTCTTTGGTGCACTGCTTACATACGTCCTTCTTCGCGCATATCGAAACCGACAGGAACACAACAAAAACACACCCTTACCAAGCAATACCCCATAAATAACAAGATAAAACTGCAAAGCACTCTTTTGTTTTTATCAAAGGTTGACTGTACTTTGCCTACCAAGCCTTTTATGATGGATGAACTCGGCTTATTTGTTTGCGATAAGGGGAATAAGCAACAACTAAGTCCTACAAAAGGAGGGGTCCATTATGACTAAAGTTCCAGACAACGGAGTGCTCCCTAAGATTGAAAGATCCTATGGCGGTGCAAGTGTAGCTGAACGCAAAGAAACTATGACGCGCGAACTCTCAGCTGAAGAGGTTGCTCAACGAAATACTATCCCAACCACAAACCCTATCGGTGAGCCTCTGCGTATAATCGCACCCGAGCTTTATTCCGAAAACGATACCGTATTGCACTATAAACCAGAAGAGCCCAACAGTCCGGGCCCTGCCGCATCACTGCCACTTAAAGAAGGCATTATTAAAGAGGGTCAAAAAATCACCGATCGTATTGGTGTCAAGGTGAGCAAAAATGATCCCGAGTATTGGGGACTTGCTTCGGTCATGACTGAAGCAGAAGCTCGACTTACATCTCTCATGTCAGTTCGCAAACCACTTACGTTTAAACAGCTGCAAGAAGCAAGTGGACTTACTGATAGTGAACTTCAATCGTTGCTTGACGCTTTATGTATCAAAGGTATTCTCGAATACAATTGGGAAGATCTCGATGGCAAAAATCCCAATCATGAAAAGCGCTACGTTTTGCCCATGTTTGTTCCTGGCTCTGCAGAATTTACCGTAATGAACCAGCAGCAAATTGAAGAACATCCTGAAATAGGTACTTTTTTTGAGCGCATGGCATACCTTCCGCTCACCAAGGTAACCAAAATGGTACCACCGGGAGGGGCTGGCATTGGCATGCATGTCATTCCCGTCGAACAGGCAATCAAATATGAAAATGAAGCTGAAGATATTGAGTGCATTTCTCACTGGCTCAAAAAATATGATCGGTTTTCTGTTGGAGCTTGTTCGTGCCGCCTTGCTGAGCGCGTGCGTGGCGATAACGCAGGTAGTGATCCACAAAATTGGTGTATTGGGCTCGGCGATATGGCGGATTATTGTATTGAAACCGGAAAAGGGCACTTTGCCACCTACGATGAGGTATTAGATATTCTTATCCTAGCCGAAAAGAACGGCTATGTGCATCAGATCACCAATATTGATGGACAGGATAAGATTTTTGCAATTTGCAATTGTGATGTAAATGTCTGCTACGCACTACGCACCTCACAACTATTCAATACCCCCAACATGAGTCGATCAGCATACGTTGCCCATGTCGATCCGAATCGCTGTGTTGCTTGCGCAGGATGCGTTGAAGTGTGTCCTGCTGGCGCTGTCCAGCTTGGACAAAAACTAGCAACCCGTAATGGGGTAATTACCTATCCCAAACAACCTCTCCCTACTCTTTCTTGGAATGAGAACGATTGGGATCCCAACTACAAAAACAACAATCGCATTGAAACGCACGATACAGGAACCGCTCCTTGTAAAACGGCATGTCCTGCTCATATCCCTGTTCAGGCTTATCTCCGCAAAGCAGCTGAAGGAAATTACCGCGCTGCCCTTGAGTTAATTAAGAAAGAAAACCCTTTCCCTGCTGTTTGCGGACGCATCTGTAATCGCCGATGCGAGACAGCATGCACGCGTGGCATTGTTGATGAGGCAGTAGCAATTGATGAGGTGAAGCGCTTCATTGCTGAAAAGGATTTAGAAGCTGAGCATCGCTTCGTTCCCGAAATAATTCCCCCATCAACTCGAGGCGCTTTTGCTGAAAAAATTGCCATTATCGGAGCTGGCCCGGCTGGGTTAACCTGCGCCTATTACCTAGCGACACTTGGCTATCAACCCACGGTATTTGAGCGCGAAGATAAACCCGGTGGCATGATGACCTATGGCATTCCCACATTTAAACTTTCGCAAAAGATTGTTGATGCTGAGATTGATATCTTGCGCGAACTTGGCGTGCAATTTAAATGTGGTGTTGACGTGGGACGTGATATCACCCTTGATGATTTACGAAGCGAAGGCTTTGATGCGTTCTACCTTGCCATTGGCGCTCAAAGGGGTCGCATGGCAAACATAGCCGGAGAAGATGCCGATGACGTTGTCTCAGCTCTTGATTTTTTACGCTCTGCACTGAGCGACCCAGAACAAGAACTTACCGGTGATGTCGTTGTTGTAGGTGGCGGCAATGTTGCTATTGATGCAGCACGCGTAGCACGTCGACTAGGTGCAGAAAACATCACGATGGTCTGTCTTGAGCATCCCGATGAGATGCCTGCATCAGACGAGGAAATACGTGAAGCAAAGGCTGAAAATATCACATTTGCATATGGCTGGGGACCGCAACGTATTGAAACAGATACGGCAGGCAAAATCACTGCGATTACCTTCCATCAATGTACGGACGTTTTTGATAAAGAGGGCAGGTTTAATCCCAACTACAATGATGCAATAACGCAAACAATTCCCTGCAATCACATCATTATGGCAATTGGTCAATCAATCGATTGGGGTAATCTGCTGATAAACAGTAAGGTAGAAATTGATCATAGCAACCGTGCATGTGCTGATTCGACTACCTATCAAACGGCTGAGCCGGATATCTTTGTTGGTGGAGATGTCTTTACGGGACCAAAGTTTGTCATTGACGCTATTGCGGCGGGCCACGAAGCAGCTATTAGCTTGCATCGTTTTGTACAGAAAGGCAGCTCTCTTACAACCGGACGTAATCGTCGCCACTATGCTGAACTTAATAAAACCAACCTTGCACTTGACGATAATTATGATCACGCAGGCCGGCAATCAAGTACCCCTACCCCTCCAGCAAGCCTGCGTCATAACTGGGAAGACCCAACACGTACGCTGAGCGAACAACAAATCAAAACTGAATGTGCACGTTGCCTTTCGTGTGGAGCAAGTATTGTCGATGAGAATAAATGTATTGGATGCGGTCTTTGCACAACACGTTGTGAGTTCGATGCGATTCGTTTGCTTCGGGACAACCCTGAATGTTCAACGATGGTTGCGAGCGAAGACAAACTTAAAAAGATTTTACCCAATGCAGGCAAAATGCTTATAAAGAAGGTCTTGCATAAAGACCAAGGTTAGGATAGATCATGCACGAACTTGGCATAATCTTTGCGATGATTGATATGCTTGAAGATACCGCTGCTGAACATAATCTTACTTCTATCCAAAAAGTAACTGTTGATCTTGGCGAGGTATCAGGAGTTGTAACGACGTTCTTTACTGATGCATGGGAATGGGCCTCGGCAAAGAATGATCTTTTGCGTGGTGCAGAATTAGAAATATGTGTAATTCCTGCTGTGACTGTTTGCAATGACTGCGGACACACCTATCCAACCATAGAACACGGTCGGATCTGTCCCTATTGTAAAAGTCCCCATACTGAACTATTACGAGGAAATGAACTAGAGATTCGTTCAATCGAGGCAGTATAGCGCATTCGAGCACCGACAAAGAATGGTCACCTGTTCAGGTAAAATGCTAAAACAGGTGACCACCCAAAGAAAGTAGAAATACAAGAGGGGTATTGTATTTCTTTACGTCACAACCTGTTACGCGTTCAGATTGTGTGACTTGTTATATTTTCCCACGTCATTGATATTTTTTCCAATATTTTGTTATGTTTTCTATAGGTGTTTCCTATATATTGTCTCACCACATATATTTTGGTACTTCCCTATCCCAAAACATCCATTTTTTACGTAAAACCTGATAAAAAGCCTTCTTTCTAAAAAGTGTCCCTGTGGTTCAATTGGTTAGGGCACTGTTGGAACTGAAATCGGTTATCTGTGCATACAACTCGCCTCGACTGATTTCAAATTCATATCTGATGTATTACTAAGAGAAACCAAGAGAGCCCTTGCTGGAGACTAGGTCGACCGCAAGAGCTCTCTTTTGTATAAGGTATAAGTTGCGTTCAAAAGATTGTCTAAAGACAACTGAACGATAAGAATTGTGAACGCTACTCAGCTTCTTCCTGAGTATTGACCTGAGCAACAACGCTTGCAACCTTCGTTGCAAATTGCTCACGTTCTTCAGGCGTCATGAGCTTAATATGCTCTTCAAGCGCTGAATCTTTTACCTGATCAGCTGCATCAGTAACTTTTTGTGCAAGTTCCTGGTTGATCTCTTTACCTTGATCAACAGTAAGTTGACCTTGTTCGATCATTTTATCAACCACTTCTTGCGCCTTATCAGCGGTTATAGCCATAGCACCCACGCCTGCCAAAAAGATGTCTTTGAAAATATTTCCTGTTGCCATACTACTCACTCCCTTGCATGCGCGTTTAATCCCCTATTTCTTTTGAAGTTCACAAGCAAACGCGCTTTGAGCCTTTTGACTATCTTAATAATACCGATCCATTCGGCACAAAATACTGCAGCTCGACTCTTAAACCACCCTGTTACCTTGCTGGCACCAATGATTAACTTTGCGCAACCTTTACAAATTTTTTATTTGCACAATTCCTGGTATAGCGCTAGAGTAAGTACACGTTCTATTGAACACACCGAAAAAAACCGTTGAAGCGGAAGTAACGGTGATTGAGCGCTCACAGAGAGCCAGGGGTGCTGAGATCCTGGCAGTACGCAGATCATCAAATGGGCCGCTGAGGGCGTAGCCAAACACAACTGAACAAGCATGATATATGCAGCAAGTTTGTGGAGTATCTACGACGTGCGGGATGAACGTTATCATCCAGGGATATGTTGGTATCCTGCTAAGTGCATCGCACTTGTGCGATGAATCAAGGTGGCACCGCGAGCTTTCAGCCCGTCCTTGAATGACTTATCTGTCGTCTCAAGGATGGGCTTTTTTCATGCCCTTTCCCCATAGGCGACTAAACGATAAGTCATAGAGCAAACGACATGAGGCCAACGAGTCCTCCCAGTCTTACCTAAAGAAAGGCGGCGCGGTATGCATACAACGACACAGAGCACTCTTAATCTCACTAAGCAACAAGCGGCTGAACTTCTTGCGTCAAAACAATACGATCTTGTTCCCCTTGCTTGCGAGCTCTACGCCGATGCTTACACCCCCATCAACGTCTTGCGTATCTTGCAATCGGTAAGCAACCACTGTTATTTACTCGAATCGGTTGAAAATGCTCAAAAATGGAGTCGTTACACCTTTCTTGGTTATGATCCTTCCCTTGAGATCACCTGCACCAAAGGCACCCTCACTATTACCGAAGGAGACAAAACCCAAACAAGAAAGACTACTGATCCCAGCATCGAGATTCGTGACATTCTCGCTCACCACAAATCAGTACGTCTTGCTGGTATGCCCCCTTTTACGGGCGGACTTGTAGGGTATTTCTCCTATGACTATCTTGCGTATGCTGAACCAACCTTGCGTCTTGATGCACCTGACGAAGAAGGATTCAAAGACGTTGACTTAATGCTTTTTGATAAGCTCATCGCTTTTGATAATTTCCGTCAAAAAATTATCTTAATTGCAAACGTATATGCCCAGGACTTTGACGCAAGCTATGACCGTGCCCTGGACAGCTTGGTAGCAATGAAAACTCTTTTAGAAACGGGCACACCTCGACCTATCGAACCGGGGAAAATTACCTCAGACTTTAGAGCGCTTAAGGATGAGAGCGCTTATTGTTCTATGGTTGAACAGGCCAAGCGTCATATTTTTGAGGGCGATATTTTCCAAGTAGTTCTCTCCAATCGCCTTGATGCCGACTTTGAGGGAAGCCTGCTCGATACCTACCGTGTACTACGCACGACTAACCCATCGCCTTATATGTTCTATTTTTCAAGCGATGACATCGAACTTGCTGGTGCATCACCTGAAACACTTGTCAAACTCGAAGGCACCACGCTCCATACCTTTCCGCTTGCGGGCACATGACCGCGTGGTGCTACCAAACAAGGGGATGATTGTAGTGAAGCAGAGTTGCGCGCCGATGAATAAGAGCTCGCCGAACACAACATGCTTGTCGATCTAGGACGCAATGATCTTGGACGCATCTCTGAATTTGGAAGCGTGAAGGTAGAAAACTATCTCGAAATTGAGCGATTCAGCCATGTCATGCATATAGGTTCAACCGTGTGCGGCACTATCCGTCCTGACAAAGACGCACTTGATGCAGTCAAAGCGGTTCTTCCTGCAGGCACCTTATCAGGTGCTCCCAAAATTCGCGCGTGCCAGATCATCAATGATCTCGAACAATCCGCACGTGGCATTTACGGCGGCGCGGTAGGGTATCTCGACTTTACGGGAAATCTCGATTTATGCATTGCCATCCGACTTGTCTTCAAGAAAAACGGCAAAGTATTTGTCCGCTCCGGCGCAGGCATTGTTGCCGATTCAGACCCCATCAAGGAATACAACGAGTGCATCAATAAAGCAAAAGCAATACGTGAAGCGCTCGAAACTGCTCAAGGAGGCCTCCAATGATTTTGCTCATCGATAACTATGACAGTTTTGTCTACAACCTCTACCAATACATAGGCACACTCAATCCCGATGTCCGCGTTGTGCGCAATGACGAAGTAACGGTCGATGAGGTTATTAAAGCTGCACCGAGCCACCTTATCCTCTCCCCAGGGCCGGGCAAACCCCAAGATGCCGGCATATGCCAAGACATCATTTCTGCCCTTGCCCCCACCACCCCAATCCTGGGAGTTTGTTTGGGTCACCAGGCAATCTGTGAGGCACTTGGCGGTACGGTAGGGTACGCTAAAACGCTCATGCACGGCAAAACAAGTCGCATCTCACTTGATCCAACTGATCCACTTTTTGCCGGACTCCCCTCCGAGATCAAAGTAGCGCGCTATCACTCATTAGCCGCCGAAGCGGATACCCTCCCAGAGGAACTTATTGTAAGTGCCACAACAGACGATGGGGAAGTCATGGCCATCCGGCACGCACGCTATCCCCTTCACGGTGTTCAATTCCATCCTGAATCCATCATGAGTCCTGACGGAATGCAAATCCTCAAGAACTTTTTAGCCCTCGAGAACCCATCGGCATGATCATCATGGAGCCACAACCACGACTAAAACCAAAACCACAACCACGACCAGAACTGAAATTGCACATACACAGAAACGTAACCAACACGATTACCAACGTAGCCAATAACACAAACAGTGACCCAGACACCAATCACTACTCAGACATCAATCATTACCTAAGGAGAAAGAGCAGTCATGATTTCAGAAGCAATCCAAAAACTCGTTGTTAAGCAAGACCTCACCTACCATGAAGCATACGAGGTAATCAACGAGATTATGTCAGGCAACACCACCGCTGTTCAGACCGCCGCATTTTTGGCAGCGCTCTCAACCAAATCTACTAAAGCGGAAACCATCGAAGAGATTGCTGGATGCGCCGCTGCCATGCGTGACCATGCAACACTCGTTGACTTTGATGTTCCTGTTTTGGAAATAGTTGGTACCGGTGGCGATAAAGCTGGTTCTTTCAACATCTCCACCACTGCCGCATTCATTATTGCAGCAGGTGGTGTCAAGGTGGCAAAACATGGCAATCGCGCAGCATCGTCTCAATCAGGCACCGCTGATTGTCAAGAGGCGCTCGGTATCAATATTGTGCAGGATCCCGAACTCTGCACGCGACTTATCAATGAGGTCGGTATGTGCTTTTTCTTTGCGCAGCACTATCACGCAGCTATGAAATACGTTGGTCCTATCCGCAAAGAGCTCGGATTCCGTACCGTATTCAATATCTTGGGCCCTCTCACCAATCCAGCATCGCCCGAGTACATGCTCTTGGGCGTCTATAGCGATGCGCTCGTTGAGCCCCTTGCGCACGTACTGACCACCCTTGGCGTTAAACGCGGCTTGGTAGTATACGGCACTGAAGGACTGGATGAGCTATCCAGCGTAAGCGATACCCTGGTGTGTGAATTTGGCGATGGGAAGTATTCAACCTATACGCTCACCCCTGAAGAGTTCGGATTTGTTCGCGGCACTAAAGCCGATTTGGTAGGTGGCACACCTGAAGAAAATGCTGCTATCACACGCGCCATTTTAGAAAATCGCACCACTGGGCCACGTCGCGATACGGTTGTTTTAAACGCGGGCGCCGCCTTCTATATTGCCGGACGCACTAATACCATCGCTGAAGGCGTTGCCCTTGCAAATGAACGTATTGACTCTGGTGCTGCTCTTAAAACGCTTGAGGCCTACCGCACAATAAGCAACCAGGGCGCATAGAGACTATCCTGATCCAGCCCTACCCTAACCACATCGGTCTGGTAATCCGAACGTTCGACGACCCAGTGACCCAGCGGCTCAACAGCCCAACAACCCAACGACAGCGACCCAGCAATCCGACGACAGCGACCCAACGACTCAGCGGTCTGGTAATCCGATAAGGAGTATGAAATGATTCTTGACGAACTTGCTGCATACGCTCATCAACGTGTGCAAGAAGCTGAAGCATATTTGCCCCTTGAAGCTATGCGCGCACAAGCCGAGGCACTCCCGCCCGCACGCCACGCTTTTTATCACACCTTGCGTGATGATCCTGAACTTTCCTTTATCTGCGAGCTCAAGAAGGCATCTCCTTCCAAAGGTGTGATTTCGGAAAAGTTCCCCTATCGTTCCATTTTGCATGAGTACAAAATGGGTGGGGCTAATGCCATTTCTTGCCTTACTGAGCCCAAATGGTTCATGGGATCCAATGAGATTTTTGAAGACGTACGGGCAAACACGACCCTTCCCCTTTTGCGTAAAGACTTCACTGTGAGTGACTATCAAATTTATGAAGCACGCATCATGGAAGCCGATGCTGTTCTTCTCATCTGCTCGCTTCTCGACACCAAAACGCTCGCACACTACCTTGAGCTTTGTGACCACCTTGGACTCGACGCGCTTGTCGAGACGCACGATGAAGCAGAAATCGAATCAGCGCTGGAAGCGGGTGCGCGCATTGTTGGGGTAAACAATCGCAACCTCAACGACTTCACCGTTGACTTCTCAAACGCCGAGCGCTTACGCAATCTTATCCCCGAATCCGTTCTATATGTAGCTGAATCGGGCGTAAAAACCCCTGCCGATGTAGGAGCTGTTGCTCGTATAGGTGCCGATGGAGTTCTTATGGGCGAAGCCCTCATGAGAGCAGACAATATTCCCGCCTTCCTGCAAGCATGCCGCGATGCCGCATACGAGGCCTATTAGGATTTCTCTTATGAATGACACCATGACTGACACAATAAACAACACCATCCCGAAAACCATGAGTGACACCAACGGCGTTATGCACAATGAAGCATCATACCTGCCGCCTTTCATCAAGTTCTGTGGACTGAATACCCCTGAAGATGCAGCAGCTATTACAGCACTCCTGATGGATTCAACACTTTCTACTGACACGCTGCGCTATGCTGGCCTCGTGTTTTATCCGAACAGCAAGCGCTTTGTTACTGACGATCAGGCACGCGCGCTCCGAGATCTTCTTACTATTGCGCATGAGAACATTCACAAGCATGATACGCAAGCATCACACAATACCTCGTCAGTACAACCACTTGAAACCGTCGGCGTGTTTGTCGATGAGCCTATCGAACATATTGTTGCACTCGCACAAGCTGAAATTATCAGCGTTGCACAGCTGCATGGCTCTGAGGATGAATCTTACCTTGCAACATTACGTGCGCAGGTGCCGGATCTTGCCCTCTGGAAAGCATTCATTGTTCCTGATTCCAAAGAACACCCACAAGACTTTAAGCGCACCCTGAAATCACTTGAACGTTCATCAGCCGATCTTGTCCTCGTGGATGCTGGCATGGGAAGCGGCAAACGGGTAAACCAAGCCGTTTTAGATCAGATAACGCGCCCCTTTATTCTTGCAGGTGGCTTGTCTGAAGAAGTGCTTCTTCAGAGCAGTACCGCTACAACACTACGCAATAACCCCTATCTAGTTGGTGTTGATGTAAGTAGTGGAATTGAAACAACGCCATCAGCGACACCAATGACAGCTACAACACCAATGGCAGCTACAGCACCGACGAAACAATCAGCGAGTGCGCGTACCACACGAGAAGGCCCATCGCCCCAAAAAGACCTTGCCCGCATGCGCGGATTCATCAAGGCTCATGCACAAATATTTACTTTGACAGATCAAGCAACAAGCCAATCGACAAACCAACTTATAGACCAGCCCACAAAAAAGAAAGGAGCCACAATGGCAGACCAGCCAGTAGAAGAGCCCATGAATGGACGATTTGGAATATATGGCGGGCAGTATATTCCTGAGACATTGATGAACGCCGTTCTTGAACTCGAAGAGGCCTATAACTTTTATAAGGATGACCCCACTTTTAAGGCAGAGCTCAAAGATTTGCTCAACAATTATGCCAATCGACCATCACTTTTATACTATGCCGAGCGCATGACTAAAGATTTGGGTGGCGCAAAAATTTATCTCAAGCGCGAGGATCTCAATCACACTGGAGCGCACAAGATCAACAACGTTCTTGGTCAGGCGCTGCTTGCTAAAAAGATGGGAAAGACCCGCTTGATTGCAGAAACTGGTGCTGGTCAACATGGTGTTGCAACAGCAACAGCGGCAGCGCTTCTTGACATGGAATGCGATGTCTACATGGGCAAAGAGGACACTGACAGACAGGCGCTCAATGTATACAAAATGAAATTGTTGGGTGCACGCGTCCACCCCGTCACAAGCGGCACAGCAACCTTAAAAGATGCCGTATCCGAGACGCTACGCGAGTGGACCAATCGTATTGCTGACACACATTATTGTCTCGGCTCAACCATGGGACCTCACCCCTTCCCCATTATTGTGCGTGACTTCCAATCGGTTATTTCTGAGGAAATCAAGGACCAGTGCATGGCGATAGAGGGACGTCTTCCTGATGTGGTCATGGCCTGCGTTGGCGGTGGCTCAAATGCGATGGGCACCTTCTACAACTTCATCGATGATCCAGAAGTGCGTCTTATTGGATGCGAGGCAGCCGGACGCGGCATTGACACGTTTGAAACAGCAGCCACTATTTCAACCGGATCAGTCGGCATTTTCCATGGCATGCGATCCTACTTCTGCCAAGACAAATACGGTCAAATTGCGCCGGTCTATTCCATCTCCGCCGGCCTTGATTATCCCGGTGTTGGACCTGAGCATGCCTACCTCTACGACACCGGTCGCGCTGAATACGTTGCTATTACTGACGATGAGGCAGTTGAGGCCTTTGAATATCTTTCTCGTTTAGAAGGCATTATCCCCGCCATTGAATCATCGCACGCACTTGCACATGCCATGAAGATTGCACCCACCATGGACAAAGACCAAATCATTGTTGTCACTCTTTCTGGCCGCGGAGACAAAGACTGCGCCGCTATCGCACGTTATCGAGGAGAAGATATCCATGAGTAATACACCGGTAAACACTGACATGCAACCTAGCCAACCCGACATGCAATCTGGTCAACCCAGTCAGCAACCGGATCAGCTTAGCCAACCCAAAGATCACATCGCCCAAGCCTTTGCAAACCACAAAGCTTTCATTCCCTTCATCACGTGTGGCGATCCCACGCTTGAGATGACCAAAGTATTTGTCCGCGCTCTGGCCGACGAAGGCGCCGATCTTATTGAACTTGGCATTCCCTTTTCTGATCCCACCGCAGAAGGTGTTGTAATTCAAGATGCAAACCTGCGCGCTCTTACCGGAGGCGTAGATACCGACAAAATTATGCATATGGTCAAAGAATTGCGAACTGGCTCTGACGGCGGCACGCCTGTGACCGTTCCCTTTGCTTTTATGACCTACGCCAACGTGGTCTACCACTACGGAACCGAGCGCTTTTGCCGCAATGCCGCAGAAGCTGGCGTCAACGCACTCATTCTGCCCGATGTCCCTTTTGAAGAAAAGCAGGAGTTTGCCACCGCGTGTGCTGAGGCTGGTATCGCACTGGTACCCCTGATTGCACCGACTTCCGAAGAACGCATCACCCGTATTGCCGCAGATGCTGACGGTTTTATTTATCTGGTGTCATCGCTGGGAGTTACTGGTATGCGCTCTGAAATCACCACTGACCTAGGCGCAATTGTCGCAAAGATTCGTGAAGCGACCGACACACCTTGCGCGATTGGGTTTGGCGTTTCAACTCCTGAACAGGCGCATCGCATGGCTCAAACTGCCGATGGGGCTATTGTTGGTTCAGCTCTGATCAATATTATTGCCGAGCACGGCGACGACGCTGAAGAGGCTCTGCGTTCCTATGCACGCACTATGATTGAGGCAGCACATAGCAATCGCTGACAATAGCGATGTTAGTGGCTCTTACAAACCACGACCCGATAGCTATCCCGAAAAGATAGTTATCGGGTCACATTTTTATCGGATTACCATTAATCTGCAACTAGCTTTGATCTAGTACTACACTACTTTTGAACTACTTTTGATACAGTTCTTTGGATAACGCAAATCCTTCTAGTGGATCGAGGTATCCTTGTTCGTCGGGCTCAAGACCAGCACGCGCCAAATCAAATAAATGCGTCATCCACAGATCAAGCGACTTACCATACACCACCGCACTATACCCGTGCGCTTTAATAGTAGCGATGGCTGATTCAACCGAATCACTGGTCAAAGGCCATACCCCATCGACCACTCCTAAATCTGACTCAATGGCAGAAAGCGCATCTTCAGAGTAGAAAAGGCCCTTGATTAAAGCGGCATACCCTAACACGAGTTCTTGAGGCATGGAGTCAGCCGGCCTGATCTCGACAAAGCGCTTAAGGCGAACGTCAGGCCAATACATTGAAAGTAAGTGCTCGATATCCGCCTGTGTCATGGGCGCATCCCCATACGCCTGCGTCGCTGGCACGGCACCCACCTGGCGCGGCGTTGCATCTTCGGGTTCGCCGACAGGAGCGCGCGTCACAAAGATGGGTGAAGCGCCAAGCACCCAATCGGCGTAGTTTGCAAATGAGAAGTCCTTATCAAAGATGCCCGGAATAACACCAGCACGCGCAGGATCAACATTACGCCAAACCGTCAGGCGCACGAGCGGCTCTTTGGTTGTCTCGCCTTCAAACACAGGAGAATTATCCGTGATAGCAGAAAGGATAGGAACGAGCGCTGAAGCCACGCGCATCTTGCGAATTGCATCAGCCTCATCGACATAATCAATACTTACCTGAGTTGAAGCTGATCCTCGCATCATACGCTCTGCCTTGGTACCCAGCTGCTTAAACCAGGCATCCATGTACTGGTAGCGTTTTTTGGGAATCAACTCGAGGTCAGCTGCTTTGTGTGTTGGATGGTAGCCCAGGGCATACACGTGCGCATCGTGCTGATCGAGATAGGCATCGAGCTTTGCACGGAACTCTTTATAGACCGCACCGATTTTCTTAATCTGCGCAAACGGAGCAATGGATATTTCAATTTGCGATGCAGGCTCAAGCGTAATGGACGCATCTTCACTTGCACACCCAATAATCTCGCTTTCATTGTTAAGAAAGATTGCTGGGTAATAATCCGTAAGCGCATTGAGCACATCAGAAATACCGATACGCCCATCTTTTGGATCATAGGTAATAGGCTCTCCTGCTTCAGAAACCAAAACGAAGTGCTCAACTTCAACCCCTAATACCTTATCTGTAATAGGGTGACCGCTTTTTTCAAAGTAAGCAATGAGCGCTTCTCTGTTTTGCTCCTCGATATTCAAAGCTACCCCTTTTCTTTGATGTCTCTTGGCCTTCTTTAGTCGTCAAAATCAAACATAGCTGACGATAAGTAGCGCTCACCAGTGTCTGGCAACAGCACCACAATAAGCTTACCTGCATTTTCAGGGCGCTGCGCCACTTTAGCCGCTGCCGCTACAGCCGCACCTGATGAAATGCCCACGAGCAGTCCATCGTTTGCTGCCAGTTCACGCCCTGTTTCAAATGCCTCTTCGTCGGTGATGGCGATAACCTCATCGTAAATATGCGTATCGAGCGTTTCAGGAATAAACCCCGCACCAATACCCTGAATCTTATGTGCGCCACCATGACCTTCGGAAAGCACCGGAGATCCTGCTGGCTCAACAGCAACCACCT
>CAJMOJ010000044.1 GCA_905215035.1 uncultured bacterium | reverse complement strand
CTTTCCGGGATTATCTCTTATTCAGCTATGTGCTCGACGAGAAAAAGCCTATATAGGTAAGCTTAAAGATGTTGTCTTTACGCTTAGAGCAATTCAGAGAAAATATAAAAATGCACTTTCAGACGCAATTCCTACATTTATGAGAAATCCAAAAAAAACGAAAATCTTTCAAGAAGTGAAACAGTATTCAGGGATTTATTCTCTCATTATTGAGTGGCTTAAATTTGGGGATTTTACTCTTGCTCGGGAAATGCTCGCCTTGCATTCTCCGCGTTTAGATAAGCTGTATGAATACTATGTTTTGTTCAAGATATTATCCTGGTTTGAATCGATGGGATTTAAAGAAGACCCAGACGAGGAACATCCCATTGAATGCCTCTCGTACTCATTGGACTATGTAAATTATGCGGATGAGAAGAAGGTATCAACCTCTTATAAGTTGGTAAAAGATGGGGTAAAAGTTAGACTGTATTATCAACCTGTAATTTATGGGGATCTTCGCGAAGAAAATGGAATTAAGCTCCACAGATTATCAAAGAGAAAAGGAGATAGTTTCTGGACACCAGACTATCTCGTTCTGATTAATGACGGTTCTGGCTCGCTGCGTTGGCATGTTTTTGATGCCAAATATAGCAGAATGGATCAACTATGGAAAGGTTTTCCCGAAACAGGGAATTTAGTAAAAGCGATTTCAAAGTACAAAACAGATGTTGATTCTTTAATTCAGGATGGTCGAATAGAATCTGTATGGTTATTATGCGGACGTGACACGGGACACAATGCGCGGATTACTTCATCTTCATCGTGGTATATGGCTCATCGTTTCAACTATTGCTCAGGAATAGGAATAGTCACGCCGTTTCAATCGTGCCTAGATTGCATTATGAAAGCAATTTTTCAAGATTCTATAGATCTATCATTGATTGATGTATTACCTCCAAATAAAAACGATACTATTCCATCCGATTCTGTGAACAATAATTCATTGCTGAACAGTGATCGAAACATTGAATCTTCTTTAATGAAAGATCTTTATGAGTTAATCGAAGACAAGGAGCTTTTATATAACTCTCGTTGGGCAGAAAGAAACCTGGGAATTTCTCATCCATTATTGCGGAAGACTGCTCCAAGGGGACGTGAACAGAAACTTTATACAAAAGAGGCTTATTTAGGCGAAATTTGTTATGTCTATAGTGGTTGGTTGCCAACTCAAAGAAATAAGCTGAGAAATTATGTTGGGAGATTACAGAAGTCTTCGAAATAATATTTCATTGGGTCGCTGGTATGGCTTGTATGCAAAAATACCCGCGAGTGCGGGTATGGTGACTGGCATATGTAAGACATATATATGTAAGAAAAAAATGGCTGGGCCAGCAGGATTCGAACCTACATAGCTGGTACCAAAAACCAGAGTCCTGCCGTTGGACGATGGCCCAGTCTCAAGCTTTTGTCATTCCCATCGTAAAGTGTATATAGATACATAAAACCTGTGCGATGTTTATGACGTTGTCAGATAATAACGCATTTATCGGACAAATAAAAGCCCCTTTAAGGTAAGCGTGTTACACTTTTTAACCGAAACAACCGTCAATGGCGACAACTAAGAGAGAAACTCATGGCTGAATATATTGAAGGTAAGCGTCCTGTCCTTGAGGCATTGAAATCTGAAGTACCCATTAAATGTATTTATGTGGCAGAAGGCGTCAGAGATGATAAGTCACTGACTGATATCGTGAATCGTGCTCATCGTATGAAGCTTTCGGTGAAACAGGTTAAACGCACTGATCTGGACAAGCGCTCAGAGCGTGGAAGCCATCAGGGTATTATGGCAGAGACGTTGCCGTATGTGTATAGCAACGCGCAAGGCATCATCGATAAGGCTCTTAAACGTGCAGAATCTCATGATGGTAACGCGCTTATTGTGATCCTGGATCATATTACCGATGCAGGTAACCTAGGAGCAATTGCGCGCTCGGCCGAGATTGTCGGTGCGTCTGGCATCATTATTCCTAACAAGCGTTCTGCTCGCGTGACGGCAGCAACGTATAAATCTTCTGCCGGCGCTATCGCACATATTGATATTGCTCAAGTTTCTAATATTGCACAGATTATTGAGCGTTTGAAACAGTCTGACTTTTGGGTTGCTGGTGCTTCTGAGAAAGCAGCCGAGTGCATTTGGGATGCACCGATGGCGGGTAAGTTGGCGCTCGTTATGGGAAGCGAAGGAGAAGGCCTTGCGCGTCTCACGCAAGAACGCTGTGACTTTTTAGTGCGGCTTCCTCAGGCTGGCAATGTAGGATCGCTTAATGTTGCACAAGCGGCAACAGCTTGTATGTATGAATGGATGCGCCAGTCCGAGCGTGGTCGCTAATTGACGTGGCAATTATTGCGATTGCCAAAAGAGATTACCAAGAGCTACTTACCAAAAATACGAGAAATCATCTACGAGAAATCAGCGACTAGGATTTATACGATATGGTACGCAAAGGAACATCTAAGCCACGCAAAAAGGTACTCATTGTTGATGGGTATAATGTTTTGCGTTCGGGTTCGCGCTATCGTGCCATGCGTGAAGATGATGAGGCGTACAAGCATGATCCTGATTATGCGCATACACGCTTTAATAATGTACGTGAATCGTTGATTTCCGATGTGGCGGCCTTTGCAGGAGCGCTCTATCAGGCAACGATTGTATTTGACGCAGGTGATAACGCCGAATCAGCGGGAAAGACAGAACGAATTGCTGGGGTGCGCGTGATGTTTTCTCCTTTTGGTTCATCAGCAGATAAGGTGATTGAAAAATTGGCTTATGATGCGCGCGAACGTGGCTGTGAAGTACTTGTTGTCACCAGTGATGCCACTATCCAAGACACGGTCTTTGGCGGTGGTGTTGATCGCATGAGTGCCAATGGATTTTCTCTCGAAATGGATGAACTTACTCAAGAGGCGGCGCGTGATAGGAATGTCACCAGCAAACGCAAAGCAACCATTGCTGATAGGGTAGATGCTGATACGCGTGCAAAACTCATCGCCCTTCGTGATAAAAAGCGCTAAGGTTGCTCGATTCCCTTAATTTCTTAAATTCACACTCATATTTACGCCCTCAACAAACTGTTACTTGCAGGCAACGCTCAGGCTGCTATACTGCTAAGGCTGTTATATTACACATGCAGAGTGGACTTGGATCTGCTAGTGGCCACCCGGAAAAGGCTGCGGATTCCAAGAATGAAGTTCTGCAGAGGACTAACGAATGGAGAACGTATGACTAAGGTCAACATTAAGACCCTGCTCGACGCAGGAGCACACTTCGGCCATCAGACACGCCGTTGGAATCCTAAGATGAAGCCCTATATTTTTGGTTCACGTGGCGACATCTACATCCTTGATCTCAAGCAAACCCTTATTGGTCTTGACCAAGCTTATTCTGCTGTTATGAATTGTGCAGCAAAGGGCGGCACCGTGTTGTTTGTTGGCACTAAGAAGCAGGCTCAAGAGCCAATTGCTGAGGCTGCAAATCGTTGTGGTATGCCTTATGTTAACTCTCGTTGGTTGGGCGGTATGCTTACCAACTTTGTTACCATCCGTCAGCGCGTACAGCGCATGGAAGAGCTTGAGGCAATGGAGGCAGACGGCCGCATGGAGGTCTTGCCTAAGAAAGAGCAGATCCTTTTGAAGAAGGAGCTTGCTAAACTCCAGACCAACCTCAACGGTATTCGCAACATGAAGCGTGTTCCTGACATGGTCTTCATTATTGATACTAACCGTGAGCAGATTGCTATTCATGAAGCTCGTCGTTTGAGCATCCCTATTGTTGGCACCCTTGATACCAACTGTGATCCAGATGATGTGGATTATGGCATTCCAGCAAATGATGATGCAATCCGTTCTGTATCGTTGCTTTGCGACTTTATTGCAGATGCTGTTATCGCTGGCACGGGCGCTCCTGTTACTGCTGAAGAAATGGCTGCTCCTTCTGAGGCTGCAGAGGTAGTGGACGAGCAAGTTATTGAGAATAACGAGCTTCAGACCAATCCTGAGGAGATGCCTCGCAACGACGTTATAGATCGAGACTAATTCGGATTGAGGCTAATTCGAGACTACTAAGTTTTAGTGTGCATCGAGAAAACGTGGGATCTTGGAAACAGGCTCGCGTGCAAGTAAGTCAATTTTGCTTATATATCCCGATGTACAATTGATAGGTGAAAGGAGCTCAAATGGCTCAGATTACTGCCGCTTTGGTAAAAGAGTTACGCGAAATGACAGGCGCTGGCATGATGGAGTGCAAAAAGGCACTTACTGAGGCTGAAGGCGAACTTGATAAAGCAGTAGACGTTTTGCGCACACGCGGTCTTGCAGCTGTTGCCAAAAAGGCCGGTCGTGCAACTAATGAGGGAACCGTTATGGCGCTCGTTTCTGATGACGGCCATGCAGGTACCCTTGTTGAACTCAACTGCGAAACCGACTTTGTTGGCATGAACGACAAGTTTAAGGCTTATGCAACCAAGATTGCTGAGGCTGTTCTTGCAAATAAACCTGCTGACTTGGATGCTTTGAAGGCTTCCTCTTACGACGGTGAGACCGTTGAAGAGATTGTTACTGATGCAATTCACACTCTTGGTGAAAACATTCAGCTTTCTCGTTTTGCTTATGTCGAGGACACCGAAGGCGGCATTGCTTCTTACATTCATGGTGGCGGCAAAATTGGCGTTTTGGTTGAATTCAAGCTTGGTGATCCTTCCTTGGCTACCAATGAGGAGTTCAAGAAATTCGGTCGCGATATTGCTATGCAGGTAGCTGCTGCTAATCCTGTTGCTGCAACACGCGAATCTGTTCCTGCTGATGTTGTTGAGCATGAGAAAGAGATCTATAAAGCACAGGCTGCTGAGTCTGGCAAGCCTGAGAATATTCAGGAAAAAATGGCTACGGGACGTCTTGAGAAGTTCTATAAAGAGAACTGCTTAACCGAGCAGGCTTATGTTAAAGATCCTGACATGAGTGTTACCCAATATGCAGAAAAGGTTGCTAAAGAGTTGGGTACTACGATTGAGATTGTATCCTTTACCCGTTTTATGCTTGGTGAATAATAGAACTCATTCGCTTTGCATTAAAGACATTTGAATTTCCCCCTTGGCACACTGCTCTATACGTATGTGAGCCAAGGGGTTTTTGTATGTTTTTGTATAATAGAGAACACTTAGTATCAAGAGATGTCTGATACGTAGTCAAGTGAGAGATATCTGATCGATACGTAGAGACACGCCGGTATAAGATGCGTGCTTTGGCAATTGGTCATGGTGATAGGCAGTTATGGCAGAAGAAATTATTGTTGCGCGTGAAAGCGCTCATGTTTCAGGAACAATTAGTGTGAGTGGTGCAAAGAACTCTGCGCTTAAATTAATTGCGGCAGCAATCTTAGGACAGGGTGTTTCTACCATCAGAAACGTTCCTCATATTACTGATATCGACATCATGATTGAGGTGTTGGAAAGCCTTGGTGCTCATGTTGAGCGTGATGGAGATGTTGTTGTGGTGGACACCACAGACGTTGATAAATACGTTACGCCGTATGAGCTCGTTTCAAAAATGCGCGCCTCCATTTCAGTGTTAGGTCCCTTGATTGGTCGATTTGGTCGTGCGCGTGTTGCTATGCCAGGCGGCTGCAAGATTGGTGCGCGTAAGATTGATATGCACTTGCGTGTACTTGAAGATTTGGGCGTTGAGTTTAGTAATGATCATGGATATCTTAATGCGTCGTCTCCTCATGGGCTGAGTGCTGCTGATGTTTTTTTGGAGTTCCCTAGTGTTGGTGCTACAGAAAATATGATGATGGCATCCGTAACCGTGCCGGGTACAACGGTAATTGATAATGCTGCTCGTGAGCCTGAAATTGTGGATTTAGCAAATATGCTCAATGAAATGGGTGCTCATGTTGAGGGTGCCGGTTCTCCGACTATTACTATTACGGGTGTTGCGCTTGAGGAGATGCATCCTTGTGACCACACTACCGTAGGAGATCGCATTGAAGCAGGAACGTTTTTGACAGCAGGGGCGCTTTTGGGTGGTCCTGTTACCGTTGAAGGTATTGATCCATCGTTTTTGCGGATGGCTATTCTGAAACTCCAGGAAATGGATTGCATGGTTACGACTACTGATACTTCTATCACCGTTGAACGCACTAATCCTCTGCGTGCGGCTGATATACAAACACTTCCACATCCTGGTTTTCCTACTGACCTGCAAGCTCAATTCTTATTGTTGAATGCGCTTGCGGAGGGAAATTCTGTTATTTCTGAAAATATCTTTGAGAATCGCTTCATGTTTGCTTCAGAACTGATTCGTATGGGCGCCGATGTGACTATTGATGCGCATCATGCGCTCATCCAAGGAGTAGAACAATTGCAGGGTGCGCCTGTATCATCGCCTGATTTACGCGGTGGTGCCGCACTTGTGATTGCTGGTCTTGCTGCTGAAGGCGAAACAGAAATTCATGATATTTACCATATTGATCGTGGGTATGAGGATTACGTTGGTAAGCTTCAGTCGCTCGGTGCAGATGTAGAGCGTATAACACGATAACGTAAAGGGTGAGTCGATGATTCAAAAGCGTCCTCGACGTTCTAAACGTGCTTCAAAACAGTGGTCGTCATCCGTTCTTGGTACGCATGCTTCGGGTGGAACGCGCTCATCGCGTAGTTCTCGACGTGGTGGAGCCTATCAAAATGCGCGAGGAACTTCGATGTCGGGCCGATGGGGAAAATCATTTGATTACTCAGATCGGACGGCAGAGATCAATCAGATGCGTCCAAATGCTACACCGGTAGAAACGCGCACTACGCGCAATCTTGAAGATAGGCCAACACGTGGCCAGCAAGTGATGCGCCAAGAACGTATCAAGCTTGGTGTCCTTATTGCGCTTGCTGCTGTGGTGATTGGCATACTTGCTTTCATGCTAGGATCGTGTGCTTTTAAGATGTCCCTTTCAGGCAATATGGCACTTGATGACCCAGAACTTACAGCGGCCCTCACCAAAGCGGAAGAAGGAGCCCCAGAATATATCCTGTTGACGGGTATTAATGAGCATGATCTTGAGGGAGAAACGGCAAGTTTCTTAGCACTCTTGCGAGTTAATCCTGATGGCGGACGTATGACACTTATGGATATTCCCGCTAATATGTCGGTACGCTATAACGGTCATGACACCATGCTTAGGAATCTTCTTCGGGAGGGTAGCCGAGCAGAGTTGGTAAAAACGGTTTCCGCTAAGCTGGGTTGCGATATCAATCATTATGTTCAAATTTCGAGCGATGGGTTTGTTGCGTTAGTGGATTCTCTTGGCGGTATTGAAGTTGATGTGACCACACGCGTTGATGATCCTCGTGTTTCTTCAATTGTTATCGATCCTGGTAGGCAAACCTTATATGGCCAGCAGGCACTCGCATTGGTGAGTGCGTTTGATTATCCCGATGAGCGCACAACGCGTACGACCTATCAAAATGAGGTATTTTTGGCGCTTGCTAACAAAATTACCTCTGAGTCAGGATTTGCGTTTATGGGCAGCGCCGATGCGCTTTCAACGGATATAAAAACTGATCTTTCCTACGATGATTTAGACAAGCTTGCCCATCTGTTTATGCAGGCGGACCCCTTTACAACAGCGGTTGTGCCTGGTTCGCAATCAGTTGTTGATGGCATTACGATGTTTTACCCTTCAACAGCTAAGTGGGAACAAATTCGTGAGCTTTATCTCGCTGGAGAGGATCCTGTTATCACCGTGGACACCTCGGGTGTAGATAAAGCGGGCGTCTCTGTGATTGTGCTCAATGGCTCAGGAGTTGATGGACTGGCGCTCCAAGCAAAGGAACTACTTGAGGCTGATGGTTGGACTGTATCAGACACCGGAAATGCTGATTCGTATGTCTACAATGAAACCTTAGTGATTTATCGCGATGAGGCTGATAAAGCGGCGGCTCAAGCGGTTGTTGATACCCTTGGTGTTGGACGTATTGTGTACTCATCGGTCTATTACAACTTATCTACTAATATCCAAGTTGTGGTTGGAAAAGACTGGCGCGTGATTTCATAGAACAAGGCAATTTTGTATCCATGCACCTAACCATAGATAGATACGTGGATACTATGTATAACTACTGCATCTACTGCATCAAATACCAAACCAATGCGAAGAAAGAGGGGTTTTCGCATGTTTGAAATTGTAAAGGCAGAACGGCTCACGCGGGAAACGACACGCATGGAATTTTTCGCTCCTGCAATTGCGCATAAAGTGCTTCCAGGACAATTTGTTATGTTGCGTGTTGATGATAAAGGCGAACGTATTCCGCTTACAGTCTGTGATAAAAATGAGCGTGAAGGCACTATAATTCTTGTCTTTCAGGCTGTTGGCGCAACCACCGTACAACTCTCTCATATGGAAGAGGGTCAAAAACTCGAAGATCTTGTTGGACCACTTGGTATGCCTACCGATTTTGGTAGCGCTAAACGTGTTTGCATTTTAGGCGGTGGCCTTGGTAGTGCTATTGCTTACCCTCAGGCAAAATGGCTCCATAACCACGGAGTACGTGTTGATGTTATCTTGGGTTTTCGCTCCAAGGATCTTGTCATTATGGAAGATGAGTTCAAGCGACATTGCGATTCGCTCGTTATTACGACTGATGATGGATCCTATGGTGAGCAGGGTTTTGTAACTGATGTTATGATGCGCCAAATTAATGAGGGCGCTCATTATGATCTTGTTATTGCAGTTGGTCCGGTGCCCATGATGAAGGTGGCCTCTGAATTGACGCGCCCCTTAGGGATTCATACCATCGTCTCCATGAATACACTCATGATTGATGGCACCGGGATGTGTGGCTGTTGCCGCGTGCGTGTAGGAGATGAATATAAACACGCTTGTGTCGATGGGCCTGACTTTGATGGCCATTTGGTTGATTTTGACGAGGCGATGCGTCGCAATGATCAATTCTCTCGTTCTGAGCATGAAGCGCTTGTTCGTCTCGCGATGGAAAAGAGGCTGTAAGCCATGACAAAGCAACAGCGCAATATGCAACCTGAAAAAACGCCGATGCCCACGCAGGATCCAACGGCACGTCGTGCCAATTTTGACGAGGTAGCATTAGGTTATACGTTTGAGGAAGCGCTCAATGAGGCCAATCGTTGTATTCAATGTCCTAAGCGTCCGTGTGTTTCAGGCTGTCCCGTAGGTATTCCTATTCCTGACTTTATTGAGCGGCTCGCGCAAGGTGATATTCCTGGTGCTTACGCAATTATTAAGGCTACTAATTCGCTTCCGGCAATTTCGGGACGTGTATGTCCTCAAGAGACGCAGTGTGAGGCAGTCTGCACGCGTGGCCGCAAGGGGGAGCCCGTTGCTATTGGACGTCTTGAGCGTTTTGTAGCCGATTGGGCTCTTGCTCATCCTGATGAAGCACGTGAGGCACTTGATAATTATCTGATTGCTCAGGGCCAAACAGATCACTCGTCACTCAAAGGAAAAAGTGTTGCACTTGTTGGTTCGGGACCGGCCTCGCTATCTTGTGCTGGTGCTCTTGCGCGCGAAGGTGCCCGAACGGTGGTATTTGAGGCACTCCACGAGGTTGGTGGTGTACTTGTGTATGGCATTCCTGAGTTTCGTTTACCTAAAGATCTTGTAAAGGCGCAAGTAGAGGAACTTAAAACTGACGGAGTGCTTTTTGAAAAGGATTCCGTGATTGGTAAACTGTATTCTATCGATGATTTGATTGATAAGCTCGGTTTTGACGCGGTCTTCATTGGTACCGGTGCTGGTCTTCCTACTTATTTGGGAATTGAAGGGGAAGCGCTCAATGGCTGCTCGGTTGCTAATGAGCTACTAACGCGCGTTAATCTTATGAAGGCCTACAAGTTTCCTGATTACGTAACGCCTGTGCACGCAGGCAAGCGTTGTGTAGTTGTGGGCGGTGGCAATGTTGCTATGGACGCTGCTCGTACCGCACGCCGCCTTGGAGCTGATGTCACTATTGTGTATCGACGCACGTTTGAAGAGATGCCTGCGCGCGATGAAGAGATTCACCATGCGCAGGAGGAAGGTATCAATTTTGAGTTACTTACCAATCCTGTGCGTGCAATTTCCGATTCGCAAGGATGGGTGCATGATCTTGAATGTGTACGGATGGAGTTAGGTGAGCCCGATGCTGATGGACGTCGTCGTCCGCATGAGGTACCCGGCTCAGAATTTTTAATCCGCTGCGATATGCTTATTGTGGCAATCGGTTCTCATCCTAATCCTTTGATTACGCAGACTACTGAAGGACTTGAGACTACACGGGGTTCAATTATTGCGACAGATCCTGACACCGGTGCGACTTCAAAACCAGGTGTATTTGCTGGTGGCGATGTGTCTACTGGATCCGCAACTGTTATTGCTGCTATGGGAGCAGGAAAAGCTGCCGCAGCGGGTATAGCCTCGTATCTTCTTGATGATCAAAACTAAGGTATAAAACGGGGGTATATTTTTATGACCGTATCTGACCAACAAAGTGGCCACCAATTTGACCACCAAAGCGATCTTTCGTTTGATCCCATCGCTTATCTTAATCACCCCCGGTGGCAAGAGGTTAAACCAGGACTTGAGCGTATTCGTGAGCTTATGGAGGCGCTCGGCAATCCTCAAGATACGCTTTCGTTTGTTCATGTTGCGGGTACAAACGGTAAAGGCTCGACTTGTGCTATGGTGAGCGCCATTACGCAGGCAGCGGGATATAAAACCGGGCTTTTCACCTCTCCATATATTGTCAAATTCGAGGAGCGCATTCAGATAGATGGCGAGCCTATTCCTTATGATGAACTGGCGGATATCACTGCTCGTGTCAAAGCGGTTGCGGATACCATGCCAGAGCATCCTACGGAGTTTGAACTTATGACCGCCGTAGCGTTTTGCTATTTTGCTCAGGCCCAGTGTGATCTAGTGGTGCTTGAAGTTGGATTGGGCGGTCGCCTTGATTCTACTAATGTGATCGCAGCACCCGAGGTGAGTGTTATTACGCCGATCGGACTTGATCATACTGCCGTATTAGGAGATTCGCTTACCGCAATCGCGCGTGAGAAAGCGGGCATCATTAAACCAGGTTCGCGTGCGGTAAGTGCTCTGCAGGCGCCTCTTGTGTCCTCGGCACTTGCGTTTACGTGCACCTGTTACTATGTGCCGCTTGTCACCGTTGATCCTACGACTATTCAGGGTTCAAATAGTGATTTTTCTTATACCACTTCTAATGGTGTTGTGTATGAGCATCTACATCTTTCCCTTAGTGGCGCTTATCAACGAGAAAATGCTGCACTTGCTATTGAGGTGGCATGTGCGTTACGAGAAAACGGTTGGAACATTTCCGATGAAGCAATTGTTTGTGGTCTTGCAGATGCTTGTTGGATAGGTCGTTTTCAGGTAATTGAGCTTGATCTCGAACGTCCTGTTACCGTAGTTGTCGATGGGGCTCATAACCCTGATGGCATTACGGCACTCATTGCTGCGCTACGCGAATATAGGGGAGAGCAACATTCTGGGGAGTACGTAAAACCTGTGTTAGTGGTTGGCGTGCTTGCGGATAAGGATTTCTCGACCATGATTGCTACCCTTGCTCCTGAGGTGCGTGCTGTTTATGCGGCAACTCCTTCAAATCCGCGTGCTCTTGATGCGCGTGAGGTCGTAGCAGCTTTTGAAAGAGCACTTGAGCAGACACCTGAGCTGATGTCTGGTAATGTTTCGGATAGTACCTGCAAGTTGGCTGTCGATCAGTCGCTTGAGCAGATGCCTCTGCATACCGAGCATATCAGAGATACCGTGCCGCTTACTGCATGCGATTCAATCTCTGATGCACTAAGTAGAGCTATTGCTTTTGCGCAGCAAACGACCCCATCGTCAAAGAAGCCTCTTGTGCTATGTTGCGGATCACTTTACTTGGTTGCCGATTATCTTTCTGCACTTGATGCGCTCATTTAAGCCGCTTGCGCAAGCGTGCGGGCTGAGATTGTGTTAATCGTGTAAAACAGACAGTCAGGATAACCCACTATACGCTACACTGTTCGAGTATCTCGAAAGGGCTTGGGCGGCGCCAAGTTCCGAACCTGGTCAGGTCGGGGACGAAGCAGCCATAAGGGACCGCTGACGAGCGCCCAGGCCTTTTCGGGATACTTTTGCGTTAGAACACAATAACGGAGCTCTATATATGGGAATTATTGAGTTTTTTGTTAATTTACTCAAAGATCCTCGTGGTCAAATAGCTGCTTGGATTATTGCTCTTGGTCCTGTTTGGGTATATACGCCGCTTTTCCTCATTGTTTTTGTTGAAACTGGTTTGGTGTTTTTCCCATTTTTGCCCGGTGATTCACTCCTGTTTGCTGCGGGTGTTTTTTCCGCCGATGGGGGTGGCCTTAATATTGTTGCAACGCTCGTCGTGTTCTATGTGGCTGCTATTTTGGGAAACACTTCTAACTACTGGATTGCACGATTCTTTGGTAAACGTATTATCGACTCAGGCAAAATCAAAGCGCTAACTCCAGAGCGCATGGCAAAACTTGATTACTTTTTTGCAAAATATGGTGGCCTTACTATCGTGATTACGCGCTTTATGCCCTTTTTCCGCACCTTTGCTCCTTTTATTGCGGGCACGGGACACATGAACTTTGGCAAGTTCACGCTCTTTAATTGCATTGGTGGTGTTTCGTGGGTCAGCCTGTTTGTGCTGGTGGGTTATTTTTTTGGTGGTGTACCGTTTGTCCAGGAACATTTTGAAATCATCGTTCTAGGCATTGTTGCAGTGTCAGTGGCGCCGGCATTTATTGGTGCTATCAAGGCAGCGATGACCTCACGCAAGACAAAGACAAGACAAGCAGAGCTTGAATCCAATATTGATGCAGAGGTGTATTTACGTGCTCAACATGCTCATCGTAGCTCTTCTGATCAGAATGTAAACGGAATTGAGAATGCAAACGACGCCGAGAACACACGTGAAATTAAGACTGCAAATGGAGTTGATTGCGATACCAGGTAAACTAAATAGGGTATGCTAGCGTAGTGTCTTTAGTACATCCAATAAGGACCTTATAGAGACGGGAAGGAGAGCGTTGCTATGGCGGAAGCGCTCTACACAAAATATCGCCCTCAAGTCTTTAATGATATGGTTGGCCAAGAGCATATTGAGCGAACCATCAAAAACGCAATCGAGCATGACAAAGTAAGTCATGCTTATCTTTTTACTGGACCGCGCGGTACGGGTAAAACAACCACAGCACGTCTATTGGCCAAGGCTCTTCTTTGCGACCAAGGTCCCACGCCGGAGCCCGATGGAACGTGTGAGAACTGTGAGCTTATTGCCCAAAGCATTCATCCTGATGTTTCAGAGCTTGACGCTGCATCACGTACAGGTGTTGATAATGTGCGCGAGGAGATTATTGGACGCGTACAGTATGCACCTACGCGCGGCCGTTATAAGGTCTACATTATCGACGAGGTTCATATGCTTTCGACCGCCGCGTTTAATGCGCTGTTGAAAACGCTTGAAGAACCGCCAAGTCATGTGGTGTTTATCCTCTGTACCACCGATCCACAAAAGGTGCCCGAAACTATCCATTCACGCTGTCAGCGTTTTGACTTTCATCGTATCTCGATTGAGGCCATGGTCTCGCGTCTTGGTGCGATCTGCGTTGCAGAAGGAGTAGAGTTTGAGGGCGATGCGCTTGAGCTTGTCGCTCATCGTGCCGATGGTGGTATGCGCAATGCTTTGACTTCTCTTGAGCAGCTTATAGCATTTGGCGATGGGAAAGTTACGCTCGAATCAGCTGAACGTCTTTTAGGTTCTCTTGATTCCGACTCCATGTCCGAGATCGTCTCTGCGATAGGAAAGCGTAATGCGGCTGCTTGTTTTACCTGGGTCGCAAATTATATTGAGACCGGTGCAGATCTTGCCCAGTTTGCTAATGACCTTGCAGAGCATATTCGTGATCTCTATATCCTCTCGCTCACCAATGCGCAAGTTGATTTACCGCTTTCAGATGCTAATCGGCAAATCATGACGCAAGAATTGCAATGGTTTGGCCCGGATAGACTGAGTCGTCTGTTAGTGGTGTTGGGTGATCTGAATAAAGAGCTCCGTACTTCGCTTAATACGCGTTTATCCTTCGAGATTGCCCTTACTCGTATGATTCGACCTGAGTCCGATATTACGTTAGAAGCTCTCGCTGAGCGCGTTGAGGCACTTGAGCGCAATCGTAGTGCTGAGGCGTTTTTTGCTTCTTCGGGATCAGGATCAGGATCAGGCGATGAGCCCACTGTGGCGGCGCCCGTATCTACTGTAGCGCCCGTATCTGCTCCTGCGGCGTCTACATTGCATGGCGCTCCTGTGTCAACGGGGGCAGTTACACCCGCATCTGCTATCCCTCCTGTTGCAACGTCTGCTTCTGCGCCTACTGCTGCATCGACGCTTGAGAGCACAGCGGCACCGTCGTCTACTACTGCACCTTCTGTTGCGCCAATGCAGGCTCAAGCAAGTACTCCTGTAGCTACTTCGATTCCAGCTTCACAACCTGCACAGAAACCACGCTTGAATCTTAATAATCTCAATGCGGCACTCTCGTCTATGAGGAATAGTGATCAAGCTCAAGCAGCATCAATGCAGGTGCAGCCATCCACGCCAGCACCTACGCCAACAACATCGCCAGTATCTATGCCATCAACATCAGCACCAGTATCCACATCAACACCATCGCCAGCACCATCAGCGGTATTTACTCCAGAGTCGTCAGGATCTGCACGGACTTCGGTTCCATCAGGGTCTGTGCCGCAAGCACCATCAGAGCCTAGTGCGCCTATGGGGTCGCAGTCGGTTGCGGCAGGAGGTAAAACACTGCTTGATTTACGTGATCCAGCAGCAGTTCAGAGACTATGGCATCAAACTACTCAGCGGATGAATAAAACCAATCCTACACATGGTATTTTGTTTATTAACGGAAAACCGAGTGTAGATCCAAGCGGATCGCGTCTTATTGTTACGTATGCTAAGGATAGTGCGGCGGTGTTCCCTTTACTGTCAACTCCTGCTATGCATACATTATTGAGTGATACACTTGCCGAGGTTGCTGGCATGCCTGTTCCTTTTGAATTAGTGCTTGCGCAGCCTGATCCAGCATCAGCATCTGCGCCCATTGCGGCATCTATACCTGAATCTTCGTCAGTACCAATGTCGACGTCGCCCGTATCGACATCTATGTCGGCATTTGTGCCTGAATCAACATCGACACCGTCGCCAATTCCGCCATCTGCATCTGATCCGGCCGATATGCCACCAGCAGATGTGTATGACTCTTATGCAGCAAGCTATTCTGATCCAAGCGAACCTGACTACGATTATGCTGTCTATGGTGATCCAAGCGAGCCAGACTATCAACCTCCTGTGCAGTCCTCATATCAGCAGGTCGCATCTCAGGGCGCATCTATTCCCGCAGCGCCTACACCGCAAGCGGTGTCGCCGTCCGTGTCATCTATGCCTACAGCACAGCCTGTGTCAGCGATGCCTGATCCGCAATCATTGCAATCAACATCGCAGCCGATTGATGAATCTCAACGGGTAAGAGATCTCCTCACTGATGTTTTCGGCACAGGTGTGACGTTTGAGAATTTGCCGCCGAAATAGATTGCGATACGGCGCTCTAAAATCCATCACATAAATCGGTTACAATGCAAAGTCACATCAAGACAAAGGAGAACTCAGTATGGGTATGAACATGCAACAAATGATGCGTCAAGCTCAGAAGATGCAAAAAGAACTTCAAAAAGCACAAGCGGAAGCAGCCGAATTGACTTTTGAGGCCACTGCAGGTGGCGGTATGGTTACTGCAACTGCAAAAGGTGATATGACCATTACTGCGATCTCAATCGATCCTGATGCCGTTGATCCTGATGATGTAGAAATGCTTGAAGATATGGTGACGGCAGCCGTTAATGAGGCTCTTCGTGGCGTGAATGAGCTTTCTTCACAACGCTTGAATGCAGTAACGGGCGGTATGAACATTCCTGGTTTAATGTAGGGGACGTACGTAATTTAACGTATGCAAATGGTGCGTTTTTTGTATCACTTCTTTTATACTACGTATCCAATTGCCTTGAACGTAGGGGATTTATGCTATGTACGCAGCACCTGCTATTCAAAAACTTCTCGATGAGTTCGAGCGACTTCCGGGCATTGGCCCCAAGTCCGCTCAACGCATCGTTTACTGGATTCTAAATTCTGATCGATCGGATGCTCTTCGTCTTTCAGAAGCCATTGTGGAAGTCAAAGATACTGTGCATTTCTGTTCCCAATGTTTTAATTATGCGCAAGATGAATTATGCGAGATTTGCGCATCTTCAAAACGTGATCACGCTATCATTTGTGTTGTATCTGAGCCAAGAGACATTCCTCCTATTGAGAGGACGGGCACATTCCATGGGGTGTATCACGTTCTTGGGGGAGCGCTGTCTCCACTTGAAGGAATAGGACCAGAGTCTCTTCATATTACCGAACTACTTGCTCGCCTCAATAACCCTGAGGTGCAGGAAGTAATTCTTGCAACTAACCCTAATGTTGAAGGAGAGACAACGGCAAGTTATCTCTCACGTTTGATCAGGCCAACAGGAGTAAAAACGACGCGTCTTGCTTCCGGTCTTCCCGTTGGAGGAGACTTAGAATTTGCCGATGAGATTACGCTTGGTCGTGCAATTGAATCTCGTCGTGAATTGTAGTTTCGTGCCGGTTGCAAATTTTTTCAAAATTACCCCTTTACAAACTTTCTCTGGGCGGTATTATGATCAAGCTGTTTTCAACGAAGCAGCGCACTTTGATAAAGATATGAGACTCGCTCAGATATAGCTCTCAAAATTATTTTTAAAAAATTTAAAAATAATCCTTGACAAGCAAAACTGAGCATAGTATTGTATCTTCTTGCGCCGCGACAACATCGCGAACGCAGACCAGGCAAGAAATTGCCGGTCAGAACCTTGAAAACTGGATACTGTGAAACTAACGAATCAATAAGCTAGATTAAACCTGTCAAGGAACTTTGATTTTGATGAGATTTCAAAAGTACTTTGATTTTTTCCAAGATTCAAATCTCATACGTTTTTGATTTATTAACAAGCTTATATATATGAGCTTGTTTACTTTAAACGGAGAGTTTGATCCTGGCTCAGGATGAACGCTGGCGGCGTGCTTAACACAT